>RFHM01000114.1 GCA_003696865.1 Acidobacteriota bacterium
GACGCTCATCATCAATGGGAAACAGGACAAAGTCGTTCCCGTAGACGTGGCCTGGCGATTTTCCCGGTTGATCGAGAACTCCTGGTTATATCTCATTCCCCATTGTGGCCATTGGGCGATGATTGAATATCCGGAAGAGTTTTGCCACATTGTCAGTTGGTTTCTATCCCGCATTTAAACGTCCCAAGCATATCCCGGAAAAGCCGCGTGTTGAATCATCTCATTGCGCAGGAGCATGCGGGAGACGATCTCGGGCATTCTAACTGCTTCGTTCCGTATCGAAGGGAGGTTTCTATGAGCGCCATCGAACTGAATCGACTCATCCAGCGGGCCGTAGCCTACGAGGATGCGGCTCGCCAATTGGCGTCTCTTGACAAACAGTTGATCGAGCAATACGATTTGACCGAGCCCGAAAAAGAAGTTCTGAAAGCGCCCACGCCAGAACGGCTCGCCCGGGCGGGCGTTCATCCGATGCTGGCGATGTGGCTCATGATCCTGCGAAGCCCGGAGATTACCGGTAATATGGATGCCGGAGAATACTTCCGAAATCAACAGAACGTACAGGGAGGGTGAAGATGGGACAATTGGTCGGCGCCTTTTGCACATCGCATATTGCCTTCTCCAGTCGAGGTGTGGAGGAAAAAGCCCGACGGGTCATCGAAGGGTTCCAGGAGATCGGTCGTCGATTGAGAGCAGCGCGACCCGACGTCCTGGTCATCGCGTCCAGCGAGCACGGCCCCTCGTTGCTCCCTCTGGGACCGCAACCCTCATTCACCGTCGGGATCGGCGAAACGATCGAAACCTATGGGGAAATGAGTATCCCCAAAGTGCGCATCCCTGGGCATCGACAATTCGCTCGGGCATTCATCCGGGCGGCGCGAGAAGCGGGATTTGATATCGCCAGTATCGAAGATCTTCGTGCCGATCACGGGATCGCCTTACCACTGCTCCTGGCTCTTCCCGAGCACTCCATACCCATCGTTCCACTCATCATCAACATCAATGCCCCCGATGTCATGCCCACGCCTCAACGCTGCTACCAACTCGGGCACGTGCTGCGTCGTCTCATCGAAACCCGACCGCAGGAAGAACGCATCGCCGTCATGGGGACGGGAGGGCTCTCTCATTGGGTGGGCGTGCCGGAGATGGGGCGGGTCAACGAAGACTTCGATCGAAGATTCCTCGACCTCCTCGCTTCGGGAAAGGGGGCGAAAGCCGCCGAGTGGTCTCCCGAACACATCCTCGAGGAAGCGGGCAACGGGGGTCAGGAGATACGAACCTGGATCTTCGTCGCCGGCACTGTGGGAGAAGTGGGCGGCGAGGTCCTCTATTACGAGCCCATTCCTCAATGGCTCACGGGGATGGGGGCGTTTTCGTTCCACTGTGCGTGACAATATTCGGATGCCAGGGGCGGGCGCCATGCCCGCCGTAGGCATCTGGTGGACCGTATCGCCGTCAATGATGGTTGAAAACGACCATGAACAGCATGCGCTCAGAGATGAGGAGGAGGACCAGGATTCGCTTCTTCGGAGGCGAATAACATCTGGTGGCCAATTGGGTCTCAGACGCGCTGCCGAGGAGTACGACCGATCTGCGAAGCTGATTGGGTTGGTGGAGACGTGGGGTGGTGTCAGACCCGATTGGTCCTCTCGACGTTCGAAGTGTACATCAATTAAACAAAAAGGAGGATTCTATGATGAAGAGACTACACATTGCCTTTTGCACCGCGGTGCTCGTCATGCTCGGCACAATGGGCCAGGGTCAGGTCATGGCTCAGGATCTGGAATCACCGACGACGGATCTGGTGCTTTTCTTCTCCAATATCGATCAGCCGCCGGTCGAGACGCCGGCGCCGGATACTCTCATCGTCACCGAACGAAGTGGTCCGGTGACGGTGACCACGGAGATATCTTCTGGGGAGGTGAGTGGGAACATCGAGACGGACCGCAGCCTTCCTGGAGCGACGTTGATCCTCACGGTGAAGCTCCTGTCACTGACCGAATTCACCATTTCCGGAGTCATCACCTTCGATGATGCCCAGAACAGCACGATCAAATTCGAATCGGTAGGAAACGGGTTCTTCGAAGAAGCCCCCTCCATCATCAACGGTATTCCCTTCTTGAGGGGAGCGTACATGGCTCGCATCACCGAAGCAACCGGACAGTTCGCCGGCATGGTTGGTGTGGTGACGGATAATCTCTGGTTGGATGTGAGCCGACCGGGGTTGAACAACGCCATCGGATTCGAAGTCGTCACCATCCGAATGGCACCGTCGGGATTCTGATGCTTCCGACCGTGCCGTCGTTTTTCTCTGGTCATTCTATTGCTCATCAATGGGCGCACATCGTTCATGACCGGTGTCGAGAGGATGGGCGATAGAATGAGGAAGGATTGACGCTGGATCCCGAACGCGCCACAATGAGTGCGTGGAGCAGGATCCGGCATCCGGGTGATGAACGGGAAACGGGTGGGGAGGGAAGAGGCGCAATCCCTCTCCACCTTTTCTCCCCACCGACCGATGGAGGGTGAGAGATGAACCGTTATTCCCACCCGATGAGGCCGTGCAGCTCCTGAACGTCGATGATCTGGCGAGGAGTGAGTCGATGGATGCTTTCGGTCATGTGCTCCCTCCCCGAGAGACCTGGCCCGATTTTCTCCCCGTACCGGGCGTTCGCTATCCGGAGTTCATGAACGCGGCTGTCGAACTATTGGATCGGAACATTCAACAGGGAAGAGGCCGCCGTCTAGCCATCCGATCCCCTCGGGGAGATCTCACGTATGCTGACGTGTTCGATCGCGTGCGACGATTGACGACTGCGCTCGCGCGAGTGGGTATTCGTCAAGGTGATCGCGTCCTCCTTCGTTTGCCCAATTCGCCGGAGTTCATCATCGCCTGGCTCTCTCTCGTTCGTCTCGGGGCAGTGGTCGTGGCCACGGTTCCCCTGTTGAGAGCGACTGAACTGAGGACGATCATCAATGACGCTCGGGTTCGGTTCGCCATATGTCAGGATTCACTTCTCGAAGAACTGGAGAAGGTGCTCCCCGATTCTTCAATCACCGATGTCATCGTGACGCGCTCCCGCATCAAGAACTATCATTGTTTCGAAGATTGGTTGAACTCTCCGCCGTCGGACCATCATGCTCGGACACCGTCCGATGAGATCGCCATCCTCGCTTATACTTCGGGAAGTACGGGCATTCCTAAAGGGACGATTCATTTTCATCGGGATATCATGGCGATTGCCGACACGTATGCGCGTTTCATTCTGGAACCGCGTCCCGACGATGTTTTTGGCGGTCATCCATCGTTGGCTTTCACCTTTGGGCTGGGTGGACTTTTCGTCTTTCCGTTTCGATTTGGCGCATCGACGGTCCTGCTGGAGCAATTCTCCCCAAAAGAACTCCTTACGGCGTTTCGCGATTTCAAGGTGAGCATCGCTTTTTGCGCTCCCACGAGTTACAAGATGATGCTCAACGAGTGTGGCGATGAGATGAACCAATATGTGTCCCATCTCCGGCTTTGCGTGAGCGCCGGCGAGACGCTTCCGGGGAGCGTTTTCACTCGATGGATGGATCGAACCGGTCTCCCCATCCTGGATGGCATTGGATCCACCGAGATGCTCCATATTTTCATATCCAATCGGCCAGGAGACGCCCGACCTCAGTGTACGGGACGTCCCGTCCCCGGATACGAAGCCAAGGTCGTCGATGATCAACTGAGGGAGTTACCACCGGGGCAGCCGGGCCTGCTGGCCGTTCGTGGGCCAACTGGATGTCGGTATTGGAATCGACCTGAGCAGCAGCGAAGCTACGTTCGAGGGGGCTGGAATTTTCCCGGCGATGTCTTCGTTCGGGATGAAGAGGGGTATTTCCATTATTGTTGTCGTCATGATGATCTCATCATTTGTGGTGGGTATAACGTCGCCGGCCCGGAGGTGGAGGGTGCCTTGCTCCAGCATCCGGCGGTGAGCGAGGTGGCCGTGGTCGCTTCGCCCGATGAATTGAGAGGATGGGTGCCCAAGGCGTTCATCGTCCTCAATGAGGGATACCGTGCCGACGAGCCGTTGGCCCAGGAGTTGAAGGACTTCGTCAAGCAGACCATCGCCCCATATAAGTATCCTCGCCGAATCGAATTCGTACCAACCTTGCCTAAAACGGCGACGGGTAAGATCCGTCGCTCGGAATTGAGGCGGAGGGAGAGAGAACGAACCGCTTCATGATTTCGTCCTCCCATTGACTTCTGAGTTCTGCTTCTTCATTCACGCGCATACCAGGAAAAGGAGAGATGAACTGATGTCTGTGCCAACTGAGGAATCATTACTGAATCAGGCTCGTCGCCTGGCCGAAATGGCTGCTGAACGAGCCGGAGATATCGAAGCGCAACGCCGACTTCCCGGAGAACTCATCCAGGCCATGACGGAGTCTGGTCTCCTGAAGATTCTGCAGCCCAGGCGCTATGGCGGCTATGAGATGGACATGGGGGTGTTCGTCCGGGTGACCGCCGAGATTGCTCGCGGCGATGCATCCACAGGGTGGATCTTCGCCATCCTCGGCATTCACAACTGGTGGCTGGGATACGTCGATCCCCGGCTGCAAGAGGAGGTATGGGGAGAAGATACTCATCGATTCTTCGCCGATTCCTTTGCTCCGGTGGGGAAGGTACAACCGGCATCGGGAGGGTACCGACTGAGTGGCCGATGGAAGTTCCTGAGCGGCATCGAGTGGAGCGATTATGCGGCCGTAGCCGCTTTCTTGCCGTCGGCGCAAGGTGAAGAGCCCGAGTACGCCATGTTCTTTCTTCCCCAGAGTCAATACCGCATCGAGGATGAATGGCATGTCGTCGGACTTCGCGGTACGGCGAGTAATACGATCATCGTGGACGATGTGTTCGTCCCGGAATACCGGGTATTTCAGTTGGGGCGGATTCTTCAGACCGGTGAAGCCCCCGGCCAGGCGTTGAATCCCGGACCCCTCTATCGGCTTCCCTTTTTCACTGCCATTTCTCTGGCTCTGGTCGCGCCGGTGGTTGGAGCCGCTCGCGCAGCGGTGACCCATTTCCGGCAATGGATTCAGACGCGCGTGCCGTTGTTCAAAGAGGCGGCCCAGAAGGAATTGGGCAGCGCTCAAATGGCTCTGGCCGAGGCGGCAACGACGTTGGATGCTTTGGAAAACCTCATGCAGCGTTATGCCGATGACGTCATGGTATATGGTCGTGAGCGTCGATTACCGAGCGAGGAAGAACGCGCTCGGTATTATGCCTGGCGAAGTTATATGGTGCGACAGGCCATTCACCTGGTGGATCGGTTGTTCGAGTTGAGCGGCGGACATTCCATTTTTGAGAGCCACCCCATTCAGCGGATCTGGCGCGATGTACACACCGCCGCCCAGCACGTCACACTGAACTTCGAGTCGAGCATGGAGGCTTATGGCCGGACGCTCGTCGGACTACCCAGCCAGTCGATCTTATGAGCAAC
>RFHM01000115.1 GCA_003696865.1 Acidobacteriota bacterium
CCCGAACCGTCCCCGAGCATCGCGAAACAGATTGACCAGGCGACCATTGACCTCGCGAAGGACGGTGTTCAGTTCATAGCGCGCTCCCCAGCTCAGTGTCAGCCGGGGCGTGACATCGAACTCATCCTGACCGTAGAAGCTGAAATTGCTGAAGCGAAACCCACGGTGCCGCTCTCCAACCTGATTGATGAACGCCTGTGGCGTATTGAGGACCAGCGCCTCCGTCGACGAGAACACGAGCACTCCCGTCTCGCCGCCGTTATCGCGCAGACTGAAGCGATTGAACTGAACCCGGCGTATGTCGATGCCCGCTTTGATCGTATGGCGACCATGAAGCCAACTGATGGCGTCGATGTACTGGAAGGTGTTGAACGCTTCCCGAGACGGACCGACCGTGCCGCCGACGATATTGTTGTTCAACGTCAGGTCAGACACGATGACCAAGGGGAGCAGTGGACGTCCGTCGCTGGTCTGGGCGGGAACGGCGCCGAATAGCGGCAAGACCCGATTCACTTGAGTGTTGGCTATGCGGGTGAACCCGAAGCGAAAATCATGAACGACGGTCGGCGAGAAGAGATGCATGTAGTTCAACGTCAAGGCCTGTAGCCGGATATTCGTCTCTTCGACCACGTTGGGGGGAAGAAGGGCGGCGCTGGAGGCGAACTGTTTGGTTCCATCCCCCAGACTGTACCGGCCAAAGAACTGATCGACGTCGCTGGGACGGTAGTCGATCCTGACCGTCACATCATTCTCGGTGATGCTGGACGGCGTGGACCCGGTGAACGGAGCGATGAGCGCCAGGGGATCATGGGTCTGTGGCGGGGCCAAGGGCGGACCGGTGGGTAACACAATTTGATCGATCACCGGTCGGATACGGGGATCGGCGATCTGGCGAGCATAGCGCGAGGGCACCGTCCCGTTGGCGACGGAGCTCACCCGTTGTCGCAACCCCTCGTATAACCCGAAGAAAAACGCCCGCTTCTTTTTGATCGGTCCACTGATCGTTCCACCAAACTGATGGCTTCGCAGAGGCGGTCGCTTTTGTCCGGCGGCGTTGAGGAAAAAGTTGTTGGCATCCAGGCGATCGTGACGAAAGAACTCGAACAAACGACCGTGAAAGTCATTCGACCCCGAGCGCGTGATCACATTGACCACCGCTCCGGAGAACCGGCCGAATTCGGCCGAGTAATTGTGCGTCTGCACCTTGAATTCCTTGATGGCCTCCACCGAAGCGAACGGGGCGCTCGTTCCACTCGGACCGGTGGCATTGACCTGCATCACCGGCTGATTGACCTCTGTCCCATCGACGAGGAAGTTATTGGCCGAGGCTCGCTGACCATTGACCACGAACGCTCCGATGCCGCCCTCGCTATCTGCGGTCGCTCCGGCCATGAGCCTGGTCAACTGGGCGAAATCGCGTCCATTCAACGGCAGCTCGCGGGTCAGGCGACCGGAGATCACCCCTCCCAGTTCCGGACTGCGCAAGTCGATCTGCTCCATCCCTCCCATGACGGTGATCGTCTCGGTGAGCGAACCCGGTTCTAATTGAACGTCGAGGACGGTCGCTGTAGCCACCTGGATGACCACGTGACGTATCACCGCCTGTTTGAAATCGGGGGCGGAGATCTTGACCGTATATGTGCCCGGAGGGAGCTGAGGGACGACGTACCGCCCCAGAGCATCGGCGGTCACCGCGCGCATCACCCCAGTAGCTTCATTCTCGACCTGGAGAGCAGCCGCGGGAATCACCGCACCGGTGGGATCCATGATGGTCCCGGTGAGCGAACCGGTGATGGTTTGAGCCGAAGCCGAGAACGCCAGCAGTCCGATCCAGAGGCCAATCCATCGATGTTTCCTTGGCCCCCATCCCGGGAGAAACGGCATTCTCCTCCGGTGATGGCCCCGATTGGTCACCGAAAACAGGAGGAGCTGCTGACGTCGCTCACTTGTTTGTCTCATCGCCCAAACCACCGCTTCAGGAGCGACCACAAGAACCGAATGAAGTTCCGAAGAATTCCATGCTTCGGTGGCCGGAGAGGTTGGCCGGTGACCCTGGCCCGTTGGCGCGCCGCCGCCTCGGCGGCCAATGCCGTGAAAAACTGCCCGGCCAGCATTCGCGCCGTGCTCTGTAGCATCCGCTGTCCGACGCTGGCTATCGGTCCCCCCAACTGCACCTCTCCTTCGTAAGCTATTTCCGTCCCCTCATTCTCTCCTTCCAACCGTAACACCCCTTTGCCTCGCACGATCCCCTGCGAGCCTCGCCCTTCCACATCCAACCTCATCGTCGTCCCCGGTTCCTCCGGCTTCACCTTGATCCGCCCCTCATATCGACCCCGCACCGCCCCCACGCCCAACTGCATGACCACGTCGTACTCCCCGTCTCCCACCTCCCGTAGTTCTTCCACCCCCGGCGTGCACCGTCGAAGAACTTCTGGATCCACCAACAACTGCCAAACCTCTTGCCGTTCCGCGGCCACCGCATGTTTGCCGGCGATTTTCATCTTCGCCCTCCCTCAGAGAATATGGCGCGAGCCGATCTGGCCCGCGCTCCGTCATTTCCCTCCTCTGCGGCGATGACAGCCCATGGGTGGTGCCAGTGAGAATCAACAGGGCGAGATACCACCCTGTGCTTCGCCGTCTCAAACTCAGTCCATTACGACCCGGCCAACGCCCGACTCAACGCCCGTCGCGTACATACCCGCGCCAGGTGCGCCCGATAGGCCGCCGACGCCTGAGCATCCTCGTTGGGCTCCACTCCCTGAACGGCCTCCGCTGCCGCCGATGCTATCGCGGCCTCGGTCACCTCTTTCCCTCTCAACGCTTCCTCCACCGCCCGCGCCCGGTAGGCCTTGGCTCCCACACCGGTCACTCCCACCGCCACGTCCTGACAGACCTTCGCTTCATCTACGCGCAACCGGACCGCCACGCCGCATAACGCAAACCCCGTGGCCTTCTGCCGTATCTTCTCGTAGGCACTCCTTGCTCCCTCGCCATCGACGGCCACCCGAACTTCGGTCAGGATCTCGTCGGCCTTCAGCGCCGTGGTCATTACATCGAGGAAAAAATCTTCCGCCGCAATCCACCGCTCACCATCCGGTCCTACCACTTTCATCCGCCCTTCCAACGCCAACACTGCCGCCGGAAAATCCCCTGCCGGATCGGCGTGCGCCAAGCTCCCTCCAATCGTGCCCCGGTTCCTCACCTGCACATCGCCAATTGTCGCCGCCGTCGCCGCCAGTAACCGACAGTACTGTCTCACCACATCCGACCGCTCCACCTCCTCATGCCGGGTCATGGCCCCAATGGCCACCTCCTCTCCTTCTCGCCGAATATAGGCCAAATCGGCGATCCGCCCCAAATCCACCACCACCCGCGGCGATGCGAGTCGCAACTTCAGCAATGGTAACAGACTCTGTCCTCCGGCCAGCACCTTGGCCTGCTCGCCATACTCCCGGAGCAGGGCCACGGCCTCGGCCACCGTCTTCGGCGCATAATAATCAAATGCACTGGGAATCATGAGCTCGACCTCCACTCAACGAAAATGTTCTCACGCCGGCCCGGCGAGGAAACCTTCATCCTCCCGAGCCCGCCTCACCTTGCAGTAACCGCCAAATCTTTTCTGGCGTCAACGGCATGTCCACATGGCGCACGCCCAGCGGCGACAGGGCGTCGATCACGGCGTTGACAATCGCCGGCGTCGCCCCGATGGTCCCCGCCTCGCCGACGCCCTTGATCCCCATGGGATTCACCGTGGTCGGCGTCTCGGTCCTCACCGTCTCCATCCAGGGCACGTCTGCCGCCCGTGGTACGGCATAGCTGCTCAAATCCCCGCTCAGCAACTGTCCCCACTCATCATACACCACCTCCTCCATCAACGCCTGCCCCAGCGCCTGGACGATCCCACCGTGAATCTGTCCTTCCACCAACAGCGGATTGATCACCCGCCCACAATCATCCACGGCCACGTACCGCTTCAGCTTCACCTCTCCCGTCTCCCGATCGATCTCCACCACCACGACGTGAGTGCCAAACGGGAACGTGAAGTTACTGGGCTCAAAAAAGTAGGTCGCCTCCAAACCCGGCGTCACACCCGGCGGCAAGCTCTTGGCCAGATAAGCCGCCTGCGCCACCTCTCGAAAACTGACCACTCGTTCTGGCTCCCGCCGCGACCGGTATTCTCCTACTCCTTCCTCCACATCCTCCCAGTCCACTCCCAACAGATGAGCGGCAAAGCTCCTTACTTTCTCCTTGACCATCTGCACCGCTTCGTACACGGCCGTTCCCCCCACGGCCGTCGCCCGACTCCCGAACGTTCCAATTCCGTAGGGCACCACGGCCGTGTCTCCATGTACCACGTAGACATCCTCCAACGCCACTCCCAACTCATCGGCGACCAACTGGGCAAACGACGTCTCCTGTCCCTGCCCGTGCGGCGACGCTCCCGTCAATACGGTCACTTTCCCCGTCGGCTCCACGCGCACCGTGGCGCTCTCCCATCCTCCGGCGGGCAACGCCGCCGATGGCCCCAATGCGCAAATCTCCACATAGCTGGATATCCCTATCCCCATCAACTCGCCGCGCTGCCGCCGTTCGGCCTGCTCTCGTCGCAACTGCTCGTAGCCCACCACCTCCAAAGCTTTCTGTAGCGCCGCCTGGTAATTCCCACTATCGTAGACCAATCCTGTGGCCGTCTCGTACGGGAATTCCTCCGGCCTGGGGAAATTCCTCATCCGCACCTCCACCGGGTCCATCTTCAATTCCCTGGCGATGAGATCCATCACGCGCTCCAGCAAGTACGTCGCCTCTGGTCGTCCCGCCCCTCGATAAGCGTCCGTGGACATAGCATTGGTGAACACCCCCACGATCTCATAGCCAATGGCCGGAATCTTGTATGGTCCCGATAACATCAGCCCGGTCAGCGGCGGTATCCCCGGCGTCAGGAGCTGATGGTAGGCTCCCAAATCACTGAGGATGCGCACGTCCAATCCCAACACCCGACCATCGCGCGCCACGGCCACACGGACATCATTGATCTGCCCCCGACCATGGATCGTGCTCATCATGTTCTCCCGCCGCGTCTCTACCCACTTGACGGGCTTCCTCAACTCTCGCGCCAGATGGGCGACCAACGCCTCCTCTCCATACACATTCAATTTGCTCCCGAAACCTCCTCCAACTTCCGGCGCGATCACCCGCACCCGATGCTCGGCCATTCCCAATATCGCCGCCAGTTGTGTCCGCAACAGATGCGGAATTTGCGTCGACGACCACACCGTCAATCGATCTTCCCCCGGCCAATACTCGGCCAGCACTCCCCGCGGCTCCATGGCCACCGGATGCAATCGCTGATTGATCAACCGCTGCTCAATGACGGCATCGGCCTGCTCAAACGCCGCCTTCAACGCCTCTCCCCCCTCAAACCGCAATACGAACGCCACATTGTTGTCCATCCCCTCGTGAATCACCGGCGCTCCCGGCTCCAGCGCTCGCTCCACATCCACCACGACATCCAATGGCTCATACTCCACCTCCACTTGATCCGCCGCATCCTGCGCCTTGTACCGATCTTCGGCCACCACCGCTACCACCGGCTCTCCCACATATCGCACCCGGCCTATGGCCAACACGGGATGCTCCGGCACCTTCAGTCCTTCCATCTCTGAGGCACAGGGAATCGACCCAATCCGGCCCCGCAGGGCCTCTCCGGTCAGCACCGCGACGACCCCCGGCATCGTCTCGGCCTTGGCCGTCTCGATCCGCTTGATCTCGGCATGCCCATATGGACTCCGCACCAATACCACGTGGAGCATCCCCGGTAATCGAATGTCGTCCACATAATGCGACGTCCCCGTGACTAATCGACGATCCTCTACCCGCGGAATGGCTTCTCCAACGTATCTGCGTTCACCCATGTTCGGTGTCCTCCATACGATGCTCGGGGCGCGCCTCAGCGCCCCGCGAAATCTAGGCTTCCGTTGTCCCGGACGGCGTCTCCAGCTCGCCGCCAGACGAAGCCTTCAGCTTCCCGGCGGCGAATTGAATGGCTTCGATGATGTGCTGATATCCCGTGCACCGACAGACGTTCCCCTCCAACGCCCGTTGGATCTCCTCCACCGTCGGCTCTCTCTGCCGCTGCAGGAAGTCACACGCCACCATGATCATCCCCGGCGTGCAATACCCACACTGGGCCCCATGCTTGACCCAAAATCCCTCTTGCAGAGGATGTAACTCTCCCTCCTCGGCAGCCAATCCTTCGATGGTTCGCACCTCGCTCCCATCGGCCTGCACGGCCAGCACCAGACACGATTTGACCGCTCGCCCATCCAACATCACCGTGCAGGCTCCACAGACGCCCGTCTCACACCCGATGTGTGTCCCCGTGAGCCCCACCACGTCCCGCAGATAATGTACCAGCAATAACCGCGGCTCGACCTCATGTTGATACTCCTGACCGTTGATCGTGACATGGATGGTCCTTTTCACTGATCTCCCTCCTTAGCCTTTACGAGGTCATCCGACCCTATCCGGCATTCACTGATGCCGTTATCGATTTGGCCTCTAAAATTAACACACATCCGACTCTTTTTGGAAGCGAAAACGCGTCAAGATCGACGGGGCGTCGACGCACCGGATGCCCACCGCTCGGAGAAACTGCCGCCTCTGGCCTCGGTGGATATCGACCGATGAGCACCGGAGTGCCATCATCGTGGAGAAGAAAAACAACTCCTACCGTCTGGCCAGGCATCTGAGAAGACCCATCCACATCGTTGACTAGGGACGGTCCCGGAC
>RFHM01000116.1 GCA_003696865.1 Acidobacteriota bacterium
CACCGGCGAGGTGGAAATTGAGATCCCCAATCGGTCACACATGCTCAAAGCGGAGATGTTCGCTCGGGTGAATTTGCGTCTCCCCTCCACCCGGGAGACGTTGCTCGTCCCCCGGGATGCCCTCGTTTACCGGGATGCCCAACCGGGCGTGTTCGTCATCGACGCCGATGTCGCTCGATTCCGCGCCGTGAAAACGGGGCGAACTCAGGATCGCCTGGTCGAAATTCTGGACGGTCTTCGCGCCGGTGAAACGATCGTCACCCGCGGGGCCAACCTGCTCAAAGGCGGCGATCGCGTCCAGGTCTTTCAACCGCCGGTTCATGCTGGAGGAGAATGACGATGAGTCTGCCACGATTTTCCATCCGCCGACCGATCACCGTGTTCATGATCTGTGGCGTCGCCCTGCTGCTGGGGAGCATTTCATTCCTGCGGTTGCCGGTCGACCTCATGCCCGATATCGAATATCCGTCGATCACCGTGTTCACCGAATATCCGGGCGTGGCCCCCAGGGAGATCGAGACGTTGATCACCCGTCCCATCGAACAATCGTTGAGCGCCGCTCCTGGCGTGGAGAAGATCACTTCGACGTCATCAGAAGGGCAAAGCCGCGTCCGGGTGAGTTTCGCCTGGGGAACGAACCTGGACGAAGCGGCCAATGAGATCCGCACGCGCATCGATCGTTTGCGAAGCACGCTGCCCGAAGATGCCGAGCCACCGGTCATTTTCAAATTCGACGTTTCTCAGTTCCCCATCCTCTGGCTGGCGGTGTCCAGCAGCCTCAATCCGCGCGATCTCCGCCAGTTCGTCGAGGATCAGATTCAATATCGGTTGGAGCGCGTGCCCGGGGTGGCCTCGGTCGATATTCGCGGCGGATTACGACGAGAGATTCACGTCGATCTCTCGCTGAGGAAGCTGCGGGCCTATGGACTCTCGGTCAGTAGCGTGGTCGATGTCCTTCGTCGCGAGAACCTGAACGAACCGGTGGGGCCGGTCGAGGAAGGCGATTTCGAGCTGTTGTTGAGAACCGAGGGCGAGTTCCAGGATGTGGAGGCCATCAGGAACATCGTCGTGACCACCCGCGGAGGCATCCCCGTCTACCTGAAAGACGTCGCCGATGTCCAGGATGCGTTCGAGGAGATTCGCCAGGCCGTCCGCGTGGATGGGCGCCCGGGCATTCGCCTCTCGGTGCGCAAGCAGTCGGGGGCCAATACGGTGGCCGTGGCGCGAGCGGTCAAGGAAGAGATCGCTCGCATCAATCGCGATTTTCCCGATGTGTCCATCTGGCCGATCATTGATACCTCGACGTTCATCGAGCGTTCCATCAACAACGTCCAAACGGCGGCCATTTCCGGAAGCATTCTGGCCATTCTGGTGCTGTTTCTCTTCCTGCGCAATCTGCGCAGCACGTTCATCATCGGCCTCTCCATTCCCATCGCCGTCATCGCGACCTTCGCGCTCATGTACGTCAACGACTTCACGCTCAACACCATGTCGTTTGGTGGGCTGGCGCTCGGCGTGGGGATGCTCGTAGACAATGCCATCGTGGTACTGGAGAACATCTTTCGCCATCGCGAAGCCGGCAAGTCGGCCGAGGCGGCGGCCATCGATGGCAGTCGGGAAGTCACCACGGCGATCATTGCCTCCACGCTGACCACGGTGGCCGTGTTCGTCCCACTGGTGTTTCTCACCGGCATGTCGGGCATCATGTTCAAGCAGTTGGCCTACGTCATCGCCTTCTCGCTCACCTGCTCGTTGCTCGTCGCTCTGACGGTCATCCCCGTGCTCTGTTCCAAGTATCTTCGCATTCGTCCTCCGGAAGCCGATCGTCATCCCGTCATTCATCGATTGGTCACATCGAGCGGACGCTTTCTCAACCGACTCGACGATCACTACCAACGACTCATTCACTGGGCGCTGGATCATCGGCGAACGGTGGTCGTGGGCTCGACGGCTCTCCTGGTGGGAAGCGTGTTGCTCCTGCCCATGCTGGGCTTCGAATTGATGCCCGAAACCGACGAAGGAGAGGTGCGCATCACCATCGAATTGCCGCCGGGGACGCGATTGGCGGTCACCGATGCCGTGACGCGAGAGCTGGAAGAGGTGATCGCCCGCGAGGTCCCGGAAGCCGAACACGTTCTCACCGAAGTGGGAGGCGGTGGATGGCGGGAGTCGGCGACCAATCGCGCCGATATCCGCATCAAGCTCGTCGATCAAGCGCATCGTCGGCGGTCCAGTCAACTCATCGCCGCCAGCCTGCGACCCCACCTCATCCGCCGGCCGGGGATGCGAGCATTCGCTCGCGCCGGCGGAGGCTTGTATATCATGCGATTGGGGCAAACCAGCGGCGACCGCATCGCCGTGGAGATTCGCGGGCACGATATGAACATGGCCGGAGAGATAGCGCGAACGGTCGAGGAGGTCGTCCAGAGCGTTCCCGGCGTCACCGATGCTCGCATCAGTCGGCGCGATGGCGTTCCCGAGATGCGCATCACCATCGATCGACAGAAAGCGGCGACCATGGGATTGAACGTCTCTGATGTGGCCGAGACGTTGCGAACCACGGTGGGAGGACGCGTGGCCACCCGGTTCCGTCAGGGAGGCAACGAATACAATATTCTCGTGCGGCTCCAGGAAGCCGATCGGCAACGGCTGGCCTCCATCGAGCGCATCCCCATCTCGACACCGTTGGGCGACGTCGTCCCGGTGAGCAGCTTGATTCGGATGCAACGACGAGAGGGCCCGGTGAGCATCGAGCGCAAGGATCAGGAACGCATCGTGACCGTTTCGGCCAATATTGCCGGTCGCGATCTGGGAAGCGTCATGGCCGATATCGATGCTCGTCTTCGGGAACTTCCTCTCCCCAAAGATTTCGCCATCGTGTATGGTGGCGAATACGAGGAGCAGCAGAAGGCATTCCGCCAGTTGCTTCTCTGCCTCATCCTGGCCATCATGCTCGTCTATATGGTGATGGCGGCGGAATTCGAATCGCTTCGCGATCCCCTGGTCATTCTGTTCTCCGTTCCCCTGGCGGCGATTGGGGTGATTGTGATGCTCTTTTTGACCGACACTACGTTCAATATCCAGGCGTTCATCGGCGCGATCATGCTGGCGGGAATCGTGGTGAATAACGCCATCGTCCTGGTCGACTACACGAACATTCTCCGACGACGGGATGGGTTGCCGCTGCGCCAGGCGGTGGAGTTGGCCGGACGACGCCGGCTGCGACCGATTCTCATGACGACGCTCACCACCGTCTTAGCGCTCGTGCCCATGGCTCTTGGGCTGGGCGAGGGCGGCGAGGTTCAGGCTCCCATGGCGCGCGTGGTCATTGGCGGGCTTCTCACGTCCACGCTCATCACGCTGGTATTCATCCCCACGCTCTACACCATGATGGAGCAGCGAGTCGCCGGCGAGGAACGGGCAGAGTCTCCCCGGGAGATTCCGGGGCGTCCCGAACCCATCCGCCCCGCCGAACAACCGGGTTGAGGCGAGATGACATCGAGATCGCCATCGCTCCGGGCCACCGGACGAATGCTCCTGCATGAGACGATGACTGGGAATGAATGATTTTGAGCGAGTACGCGAGCAACTGAGACGACGGCTCCGGCCGCTTGGTGAATTGAATATCGAACGGTCCCCATGGATACCGGCGGCCGTGGCGCTCATTCTGAGGGAGTGGAGAGGGCAGCCGGAAATCCTCATCATCAAGCGCGCCGAGCATCCGCGCGATCCCTGGTCGGGACATCTGGCCTTCCCCGGGGGTCGCGCCGAGCCCGGCGATCGCGATCTTCGCATGGTAGCCATCCGGGAGACGCGGGAAGAGGTGGGCATCGATCTGGAGGCGGGGGGAGAATTCCTGGGGCGACTGGAGACCGTCCGGCCGGGCAATCCCCGGCTGCCTCGTATTGCCATCACGCCGCTGGTGGTCGTCGTCTCATCACACCAGGAGCTGCAGCCCGATTCTCGAGAGGTGAAAGAAGCGTTTTGGCTCCCTCTGCTCCCGCTGAAACGAGAGGGTCGATCGGCGCTCGTCCAACGCGTGGTGCAAGGGAATCTGCGAGCCTGGCCCGCCTACCCGTCGGCTCACGGATCGATCTGGGGCATCACCGAGCGCATCCTCACTCAGTTGCTCGCCCTTCTGGATTGAACGATCATTTCCCGGAGAGGTATTGTATCACCGGGATGCTTCTCACTCGCAGTCGATCTTTCACTCACCACCCTGAACGAGAGAATGACACTCTCGTGCGGTTGTCAATCGCAGTAAACGTCTTCTCCAAGGCCCATGTCGTTCGCCAATGGAGTCGGTTCATCATTATCGAACATCATACCCAAGGAATGCGACATAGGCTGCAACTGCAGTAATGATCATTTCCAGTCCCAATATCAGGAGACCCCACAAAGCCTCTCCCAAGCCTTCGACCAGAGAGATCTCTTGGAATCGAAATCTGGGGATCGATCGGGCATCGACCTTTCTGTCAGACATATACTCACCGAAGAAGAAGATGTGAGGGCTCTCGGGATCCATCTGGTCTACAGTTCGAAAGTAATGTTCCAGCACTCCGCGAAAGGCCCACGCCCGTTCGACGAATTGACGGTCTCGATCCAGACCCGAGCCAACGAGATGTTCATTCGTGCATTGGAACAGTGACGTGGGTGAGATGGAGGAAAGCGTTCGGGCAAAATCGACCTGAGCAAACTTCTGTCTCAGGAATTCTCGACGCGCCATCTCCTGACGAGCATAGCGCTTGTTCTGCGCTTCAGCGGAGATGCGCTCCCAGGCGTAATTATCCGCTCTGCCCCATCTTCGTCCGCGCCAACCCGACCCACGCCCCTTATATTCCCGCATGATCTCATCGGCGATGGCCTGCATCCGCCTTCCAACTTCCTCAGGAGTGGGGATCGGTTTGAGTTTGTGCGCAAGCATGCCACTGGCTCCTGGAATCACAACTCCAAATCCCACCCACACGAGCAGTAAAACAACTAAACTCGTCGTCGTTCTATGCATCAGGGCTGACACCAACAAGCCCAACCACACGAAAAGGGCACTCGCTAGGAGCGTCAACAGACCACAAGCTGTCACCTTCTTAAGATCTTCTCCAGAGAGCTCAATCCCCCCATACGTTGTCAAGATGGTCAAGCTCAGGAGTGCGCCCACAACGAATGGCACAACACTACATGTCCACACAGCTAAAAACTTTCCCACGAGGACGTTCCATCGGGGAATCGAATACGACATGGTCAGCCTTAATGTTCCCCGCTGCTTCTCCCCGCAGAGGGCATCATGGGCGAGGATGAAAGCAACCAGCGATACCACGACGCGGACAATGAAGGTCCAATCGATGGCTTCGAACGGGCGCAGGCGAAAATTAGGACTGTGCGTTCTGTAGAAATAAGGCGTCCAGTCAGCATCCAAGGCTTGAGCATAGGCATTGGGGACGAGTGTCTGCCCACCATCGGCCAGAAACGCCAGCTTCCATGGAGGCTTCAACGCCAGATGGTGAACAGTCATCAACGCGCCAATGGTTCTTCCACTCAGGTGCTGCTCGTATCGTGCCAGAGAGGCCTGGTACTCTTGCACCTCAGTGCGATATTTGACCGAATGGATGATGCCACAAAGGCCCATGAGAAAGATAACCAACAGGAGCGAGAGATAAAACCGCAAACTCGTGAGTTGATCCAACAATTCCCGAAGAAAGATCAGCTTGACCATATCACCTTACGTCATAGCGTAAAAACAGCACAAAGCTTACAGCGAACAACACAACATTCATGGCCAGCATGAGCCCCAGATCTATTGCAGAGCGAGTGATGATGTCTCGGACATCTGGTGAGCCATAACTGAACCGTGGCATGTCGCTGAGATCCAGTATTCGTGCCGGATCCTCATTATCCTGAGCGATTATCTTTTGCCACCGTTCCATCATGGCGGGGTCAATCCGCGCCCAGACTTGCTGAATCACACGCTCACTGGTGACATCTTCGGGTTTTAATCCAAAGAAGCTCACCCATGGTCTTGCATTCGGTGGATCATCGGTGAACCATCGCCAGGAGCTAAAAGCGTCCTTGCTTTGCAGGTAGGTGATGAACTGGTTGCGATAAGTCCGACAATGGGCCAGAAACCGATCGTAATCGTCAATCGACGTTCCAGCGAACGATTCGGCCAGCCGCTCAAGAATGTATGCGGGCGAGAGATATGATATCCCCGCTTCGACACGAGCCGCGCGGTGAAGCGGCCACTCGTACTCCTGGCGCACATGAAATATCTTTTCGGCGTAGGAGATGCCCAGTTCTGCCTGGTGACTATAATACTTCGTGGCGATATTGTAATATTGGGGATCACCGTAGCGAAGCAGGATAGCATTGTTATCGCCAGACCAGTTATATAAAGGGAAATACCCGGAAACCCTATCTAGAAATGGATCCCTCTGCTGCCTGATCAGGCGATCTCGCTCCTTGACCAGTTGCGCGATGCGGTCATCGATCGCTTGTTCACTCGCCTCTACTGCCATTACATCGCTGGCAAAGGCCGTCGCCGAATTCGGGATAATAAATACCGCCAGCAGCCACACAAAGATGCAAAGGACCAAAGAGACCGACGTACGATGAGTTACTATGGAGACGAGTATTCCCACCAATAACATCAGCGACAGATAAATGAAATACGAGACGAAAATCCCTCCGATGCGCAACCAATCAGAAGGGGTGAGCTTGACGTGAGCATGAAAGAGTAAAATAAGCGATCCGATCACGAGACTCATGAAGAGCGGGAGAAAAAGAACGGCGAGGCCGCCCAGGTACTTCCCCAATAACAGCGTGGCTCGAGAGAGGGAGTGAGACAAGATCAGCTTCAGCGTCCCCTCTTCTTTCTCACCAACCAGGGCATCGAACGTCAGTAACAAGGCCAAAAGCCCGAGCACCACTTTCACGATCACGGTCAGGTCCAGATCTCGGAAGACGGACATATATTCGTTCCCACGACGTTCGCCCGTGGCCTGAAAGGGAACCTGATAGATGTTAATGTTGACCTCTGTGCCCAGTTTCGCGTCATACCCCTGGCAAAGAATGCTCAGCGGCTCGGGCGGTCGAAGGACAGTTGGTTGCAGGGATGAGTAGACGTGCACACGGCGGAGGGCATTTTCATGCTGCTGGGCTCTTGTATGATAGAGCTGGAGACGTGAGTTGTAATCCTCACTGGCGATGAAGATCCCTAAGGTCACAAGGATGAGCGTGACGACGGTGCAGATGGCGAAGCGGAAGGTCAACAGGTTCTGATGCATCTCCTTGCGGAACAACGTCGAAAACATAACCGCACTTCACCATAGCCGCTTATATCTCATCCAACTGTACCATCGATCCATCATCGTGCCAATGAGTCTCGAGGCATCTTCCATGGATTCAGTATAGCCATTCACCTTGTAGTAGTTGGCCGCGGGCGCGCCCAGGATCTCCAGCTCGTCCCGGAATCAGGCGGCCTAGCCGGTAGCGGTATCGTCGTGGGTGATTTCCAGGTTCTCCACTCGCACGTGCTGGGCGCCGGAGAGGTTGATGGCGGTGAGGAGGTTGCCCCGCCCGGCCAGCACGGGGCGGTTTGCCCGCCTCCCCGCGGATG
>RFHM01000117.1 GCA_003696865.1 Acidobacteriota bacterium
CATCCGGTAGAGATGATCGCCGGCGAGGATCAGATAGGTCTCCACATTCCACTGCTCGAAGTGACGCCAGTTTTGCCGAACGGCGTCGGCCGTGCCCTGAAACCAGTCGCGATTCTCCAGCGTTTGTTCCGCGGCCAGAATATCGACAAAGCCATCGCTGAACTGGCTGAACCGATACGTCTGGTGGATGTGGCGGTTGAGAGACGCAGAATTGAACTGAGTGAGCACGTACATCTTCGTGATACCGGAGTTGATACAATTGCTCACCGGAACGTCGATGAGTCGGTACTTCCCGGCCAAAGGGACGGCCGGCTTGGACCGCAAAGCGGTGAGGGGAAAGAGGCGGGTTCCTTGACCGCCGCCGAGAATGATGGCCAGTATATCCTCCTTGCGCGCCATAGCTTGAACGTGTCTGCTCGTTCAGTGTAGTCGGGAATACCTCGATTGACAAGTTAGAGAATCGCCGCCAGGGCGGAGTAAGCCATCACCACCGTCGTGAACCAGGCGAGAGCGCCCAACATTCCCGCCCACCAGGGATGCCGGTATCCGCCCATCAAAGAGCGTCGATAGGCGGCCACCAGAATGACCCCCAAGATGACGGGCATCAGCGCTCCGTTGGCCGTTCCGGCTATGATGAGGAGTTGCGTCGCCCGCCATCCGGCGCGTCGGAAGAGCAGCGTGACCATCAGCGTGAGGGCGATGAATCCGATGATCATGCGGGACTGCCTTCGCTCGTCGGCGCGACCGCCGAGGAAGGAGATGGAAGTGTAGGAACAACCAACCACCGAAGTGATGGCGGCCGACCAGAACACCAGTCCGGAAACGACGAATCCGATGGGACCGGCGCCCGCCCGGAAGGCATCGAAGACGGGCGTGGATTGACCGATGGCCACGCCGCGATGCACCACGCCGAGCACGGCGAGGAACAACATGACGCGCATCAATCCCGTAATGATGATGCCGCGGATGGACCCTCTGGTGATCGTGGCCAGATGCTCCGTGCCTCGAATACCGCCATCCAACAGGCGATGAGCGCCAGAGAACATGATGTATCCGCCAATGGTGCCTCCCACCAGAGTGACGATGGTGAAGAAGTCCACCCTCTCGGGCCATATGGCCTGGCGGGCAGCCTCACCAATGGGCGGGCCGGTGGTGAACAAAATGTATCCGATCAAGACGAGCATCGTGCCGCCCAGGATCTTGGAGAACCGGTCTACTCGCCGGAGCATGTGCGGCCGGAGGAAGAGCGCCATGGCCACCAGGGCCGAGAGCGATGCTCCGATCGTCTGATCGAGGCCAAATAACGATTCCAGGGCGAGGGCGCAACCGCTGACGTTCCCCACGTTGAACACGAACGATCCAAAGACGATCACCCCGGTGACGACCCATCCGAGACCGGGAACGATGGCCGCGGCCACTTCGTGTCCTCGGCGCGCCGAGATGCAGATGACCCGCCAGGTGTTCAACTGGGCGCCGATGTCGATGATGACCGAGACGATGATGGCGAAGGCGAAACTGGCGCCCAACCGCGCCGTGAAATGGGTCGTTTGGGTCAGGAATCCCGGGCCAATGGCAGAGACGGCCATGAGGAATGCCGCGCCGCTCAATATTCCTGAGTGGGATGATCTTCCCCTGTGACCTCGTGCGGTCAATATCAGTCCTCGATGCGGTTCCTCCCCATAGGTCCCGGTCCCACTCGCCCCCGAGGGACAGGGGCCACGTCACCGGGCCAGCGACTCCCGTTGATCCTCTTCGTCGGGGCGATCCCGGACCTCATGATTCGGTCACTCCGTTGTCTTCGAAGAGGCTGCGCACATATAACTCTGGCGAGAATTCGATGAGATCTTCGATTCCTTCGCCAATGCCCACATACCGGATGGGGAGGTTCAGTTCCTTGGCAATGGCGATGACGATCCCCCCTTTGGCCGTCCCATCCAATTTGGTGAGGATGAGCCCGGTCACCTCGATGGAGCGAAGGAATTGCCGGGCTTGTTCCAGTCCATTCTGACCGGTGACGGCATCGATGACGAGGAGGACCTGGTGGGGAGCGCCGGGGACCTCCCGCGCCGCCACCCGGCGGATTTTTTGCAGTTCCTGCATGAGGTCGATCTTGGTGTGCAATCGACCGGCGGTATCCACGATGACGACATCGATATTTCGGGTTTTCGCCGACTTCAGGGCATCGTAGACGACGGCCGCCGGATCGGCGCCCGGTTGCTGCTGAATCAACGGGACGCCGGCCCGCTCGGCCCATATGGCCAGTTGATCCGATGCCGCCGCACGGAACGTGTCTGCGCCGGCCAGGAGAACGCTGGCCCCCTCGCTCTTGAACTTGTAGGCGAGCTTGCCAATCGTCGTCGTCTTTCCCGTGCCGTTGACCCCGACGACGAGGATGACGTGGGGGCTCCCTTCGATGACCTGATCCCGGCGTTCGCCAGCGTTGGCCTGGACGAGGATGGAGGTGAGTTCGGAGGCGATGAATGCTTTGAGCTCGCCGAAGTCGGAGAGCGCCTTGCGATCCACCTGCTGCCGCGCCTTCTCCAGGATGTCCAGCGTGATGCGCGGTCCGACGTCGGCGGTGATGAGCGCCTCCTCGAGACTCTCCAGAACCTCGGCATCGATCTCTCGCTTCCGGCCGGCCACTTCCTGAACGCGTTCGGTGATGTTTCTCCGCGTCGACGAGATGGCCTTCCGGAACTTGCCCAGCAGCGTCTGGGAGGGTTCTGATAGCGAATTCGTCGTCTGATCGGTTGATTGTCTTCGTTTCCAGAATGGCTTCATGTCGGTTGACTCTGATGACTGAATGTCAAGGGAAGAAAAGATACCCCAGGTGGATGGAAAAGTCTATCCTCGATGACTGCTGCTTCGGGCTTCCATGGCGCACGGCCTGACGAGGTCAAAAATGACTTGCTTCCGCTGGCAGTGGAAGCGTATATTCACCCCCGGTGAGCCAGAGTAATGAAGACATGGACTGGCGGACGGCGCGGGCACGAGAGGCTCAGGCCGCCGGGCTCGCCGTCCGAGTCGGCGTTCACACCACCGGAGCCGGTGTGAACGATGGAGATGTGTGACGCGGGTGAGGACGCCAACGAGTTCAGCGAAGGGGAAGAGGAAGCGCTTATGGAGAAGAAGAGAGTTCTCATCATGGGAGCGGCCGGGCGCGATTTTCATAACTTCAACGTCGTCTTTCGCGATGATCCGGCCTATGAAGTGGTGGCTTTCACGGCCACGCAGATTCCCAACATCGAGGGGCGGAGATATCCCCGCGCGCTGGCCGGGAAGTTCTATCCTAAGGGCATCCCCATCTATCCCGAGGAGCAACTCGAAGAGCTGATTGAGCGCCACCGGATCGATGAGGTCGTCTTCTCTTATTCCGACGTCTCTCACGAGACGGTCATGCACCTGGCGGCGCGCGCCATCAGTCGGGGAGCCAGCTTTCGGCTCCTCGGGGCCCGGGCCACGATGCTCAAGTCGGAGAAGCCGGTCATCTCCGTGTGCGCCGTGCGGACGGGATGCGGCAAGAGTGCCACCAGCCGAAAAGTCTGCCGTATCCTGAGGCAAGAAGGATTGAGCGTGGTCGCCGTGCGCCACCCCATGCCCTATGGAGATCTGACCAAACAGGTCGTTCAGCGATTCGAGACCCTCGCCGATTTGAAGAAGTATAAATGCACCATCGAAGAGATGGAGGAATATGAGCCCCATCTGAATAATGGCGTGGTCGTTTACGCGGGAATCGACTATGAGCAGATTCTGCGTCAGGCCGAGCGAGAAGCCGATGTCCTCGTTTGGGATGGGGGAAACAACGATATACCCTTTTTCGTTCCCGATTTGGAAATCGTACTGGTTGATCCCCACCGCCCGGGACATGAACGAGCCTATTTCCCCGGCGAAGTGAACTTCCTGCGAGGGGACGTCATTCTCATCAATAAGGTCGATTCGGCCAATCGCGATGATCTCGATGTCGTCCGTCGGCATATTCATCAGTTCAACCCGCGAGCCACGGTGATCGAAGCGGCCATGCCCATTCTCCCCGAAGATAGAGAGGTGATTCGGGGCAAACGGGTCATCGCCGTAGAGGATGGGCCCACCCTGACGCATGGGGAGATGCGCTATGGAGCGGCGTATTTGGCCGCCCTCCGCTACGGGGCCAAAGAGATCATCGATCCTCGTCCTTTCGCCGTCGGCGAGATCCAGCGCGCCTATGCCACCTATCCTCGTACCGGACCCGTGCTCCCCGCCGTGGGATATGGGGGGAAGCAAATCAAGGATCTGGAGAGGACCATCAATCGCATCGATTGTGATCTCGTCCTCATCGGCACGCCGGTGGATTTGCGGCGCATCATCAAGATCAAGCACGCCACCTGCCGGATTCAATACGAATTGCAGGAGATCGGCCAACCCGACTTGAGCGCCGTGTTGCGGAGGTTCATCGCCGAGAAGAAGCTTCGGTCGGCCGAGAAGAGACGGAGGCGTCTCCGGGCGATGTGATCACCGGGGCGGGGAAGGAACGATTCCGGCCGGTGAACTTCCTTGGAAACTCACCGCCGAGGCGCAAAGCCCGCAAAGATCCTCCAACGGGCGACTCCTTCGAAAATGGCCACAGATTGCACAGATGGCCCAGATTGTTTTCTTCATCTGTGATCATCGGTGAAATCCGTGGCCTGATGTGCATCCTCTCGATGTGGCTCGACCGCGCCATGGACGATTCCCTTGGAATGGCCTTCGCCTCATCGGCGAACGACGTCTCGATCTTCTCCGGGGGAGGTCAGGGTCGTGACGGATCTCGATGGGATTCGTTCACCGACTGGATGGTAATCTCTCGAGTGGTTTCGTCAATCCACCGCAACCGCACCCGATAGCCTCGCCGGACGGGGAGATCCGGCACCTTCTCCGCCCACTCGATGGCCAGGACTGCTTCTTCGTCGAGGAGTTCGTGGAGTCCGAGGTGATCCCATATATCGCGGAGATCATCCAGGCGATAGAGGTCGATGTGATAGAGTTTGAGTCGACCTTGGTGTTCGGCCACCAGAGTGAACGTCGGACTCGTCACTTCGCGGGGATCGATGCCCAGACCGGCGGCGATGCCTTTGGTGAAGATGGTCTTGCCGGTGCCCAAGTCGCCTTCCAGGAGGAAGACGGTCGCCGTCTGGAGAGGGGCGGCCAGCTCTCGCCCCAACTGGAAGGTCTCTTCCGGAGATGTCGTCGTCACCGTTCGCATCGTCTCGGCGAGCACGTCGAAGAAAGTGATTCCCGCCTCCCCTGGAGAACGATCTTCATGACGTCGGCCTGGATGATGAGGCTCATCGATCATCTATGAATGCGACGACTCCCCTTGGAGAATGTCCAGAGCCTCGCCGAGATACCGGGTGACGTCGGTGGCCACCATCGATCGCATCCCGATGTTCGCCGCGGCCAGTTCTCCGGCCAAACCGTGAAGATAGACCGCTGCGATGGCCGAGGCCAGAGGGTCATCGGGCCTCTGAGCCAGGAATCCCACCATGATGCCCGTCAACACATCGCCCGATCCGGCGGTCGCCAATCCGGCGTTCCCGGTGGGATTGATATAGACCTGGCCATCGGGCGCGGCGATGAGGCTCCGATTGCCTTTCAGCACCAGGATGAGATCGTGGCTGGTGGCGAATTGGCGCGCCACGGTCACTCGATCCTCGAGGATCTCCCTGGTGGAGAGGCCGGTGAGTCGGGCCATCTCGCCCGGGTGGGGAGTGAGGATGAGCGGAATATCGCCGCCGGTGAGATCGTCGGGCCAGGGGGCCAGGCAATTGAGGCCGTCGGCATCGATGATCGTCGGTCGCGTCCTCTGCCTGACCACCGTCTGAACGAACCGTCGCGTGCTCTGGTTGGTCGTCAAGCCCGGCCCAATGGCGACCACCGTGCGCTCGGCGGCCAGATCGAGGGCGCGGGCGCTGGCCGATTCCGAGATCGTTCCCTCGGCAGTGGCCTCCAGCCGTTCGGTCATGGCTTCCACGACGCGCGTGATGATGATCGGTTGCACGTCGCCGACCGCTCCCACAGTCACCAGACCGGCGCCGGCGCGCAATGCCGCCTCTGCGGCCATACATGCTGCTCCCGGTTTCCCTCGCGAACCGGCCAGGAGCAAGGCGTGCCCGTAGCTTCCCTTATGGCTCATGGGAGTGCGCCGCGTCTGGTTCAGCCAATCCTCGATGAGGGATGGCTCCACGAGATTGAGGCGCGCGCCGCAGGCATCGACCAGGGCGTCGGGGGATCCAATGGGAGCGACGACCAGCTCTCCACAACGATAGCAGGCCGGGGGGAGGACATTGGCCGGCTTGGGCCGCGTGAAGGTGACCGTGAGGTCCGCCGCGATGCTCGGCCCGATG
>RFHM01000118.1 GCA_003696865.1 Acidobacteriota bacterium
GGTCTCATGACCCTTACCGGCGATGAGGACGAGGTCGCCCGGTCGGGCTTCCCGAATGGCTCGCCAGATGGCTTGTTTCCGATCCGGGATTTTCACGTACGGCGCTCCTCCTTTTCGAAGCCCCACTTCAATCTGACTGATGATGGCTTGGGGGTCTTCGCTGCGCGGATTATCCGAGGTGACGATCACCAGATCGGAGAGCCGCGCGGCCACCTCCCCCATCGGCGCGCGTTTGCTCAAATCGCGGTCGCCGCCGCAACCGAAGAGGGTGATGATTCGGTAGGGGGTAAGTACTCGCGCTGTCTCAATCGCGTTTCGCAACGCGTCATGAGTGTGTGCGTAGTCGACGACGACCGCGAAGTCCTGACCTTCATCCACAACTTCGAACCTCCCCGCCACAGGGGGACAGTGCTGTATGCCCGCCACAATCGGTTCTGCGTCCATATCGAGCAGGAGCCCTACGGCGATCGCCGCCAGGATGTTATAGACGTGAGGTTTCCCGACCAGAGGGGACGTGATGGGTAAATCGCCAATTGGCGTATGGGCCACGAAAGTGAGCCCGTCGAGCGAAGCCGCAAAATACTGAGCGCGAACGTCGGCGTGGGCGTGGAATCCGTAGGTGAGCGCTCGGCTGGAGCGCTCCAGCGCCAGCGTCAACAACTCGTCGGCTCGCGGATCATCGGCATTGATGACCACGCCCCGCGGCGGAGGGGCGGTCGCTCCCTCGAACAGCCGGCGCTTGGCCGCGAAATAGGCGTCCATGGTCCGATGATAATCGAGGTGCTCGGGCGTGAGATTGGTGAATACGGCGATGGCGAATTCGGTCCCATCCACGCGCTTGAGATCGAGCGCGTGCGATGAGACCTCCATCACCACATGCGTGATGTCCTGGGCACAGGCGCGAGCGAGGAACCTTTGGATATCGGGCGCTTCCGGAGTCGTTCGCTCGGCGGGCATTTCCGTCTCGCCGAGCCGATAATGGATCGTTCCCATGGAAGCCGAACGAAAGCCCGCCGCCCGAAGAATGGCCTCGACGAGCGTGGTCGTCGTCGTCTTTCCATTCGTTCCCGTGACGCCGATGAGCGTCAGGCGCCGAGATGGATGGCCGAAAATCGCAGCGGCGGCTAACGCCAGAGCCAGTCGAACATCGTCAACGCGCAGCCAAGGATGAGCGAAGCCGGACGGTCGGGGACGTTCGGACATCACCGCCACCGCGCCTCGTTCCAGTGCTTGATCGATGAACTGGTGTCCGTCGAATCGCTCGCCGGCGATGGCGACAAACAGGCTGCCCGGGAGACAGCGCCGGGAGTCGTGCGAGATCTCCTTGATGACCGGATCCGTGGAGCCGGTGTACGGAACGCCTAATTGTCTCGCCACATCGGTCAGTCTCATAGCGTCATTCCTCCCGAGCCGCGCGTCGGAATTCGACGCGACAGGTGAGGCCGGGCGTAATCGGCGTGCCCGGCGCCGGTCTCTGGCGAACAGCTCGACCCGAGCCGATAACCTGCAAGCGGAGTCCTAGTCGCGCGCACTGGTGCGCCACGGCGCGAATGCCTTGGCCGGTGAAATCCGGGACCACAGCCGTAGAGAGGACCAGTGGATGAGAACGAACCCGTTGATCGCCGTCGCTGGACGAATCGTCATTCGATGAATGTGAGACCGGCACATCACTCACTCCACTCGTGCCTTCTGATGTGAACTCGCTGGTCAGCGTTGCCAGCTCGACGCCCGTGCTGACGCGATCGGGGGGGACATTGAGATAATGGAGCGCCATCTCAGCGATCTGCTTGAAAACGGGAGCGGCAATGTCGCCGCCGTGATGTTGTCCATACCGCGGACGGTGAATGGCCACCAGGATGCAGATCTGGGGATCGTTCAGCGGAGCGAATCCAGCAAAGGAAGCCACATAGTGGGTCGAGGAGTAGCGCCCGGTGCGCGGATCGATCTGTTGCGCCGTCCCCGTCTTACCGGCGGCCGTGTAGCCGTTCAGTTGAGCGCGTTTGCCCGTGCCACGCAGGATGACGCCCTCCAGCATCCGCGCCAGCGTGCGCGCTGTGCGCGCATCGATGACTCGACGTCGTGCCGGCGTCGTCTCCGAGAGAATATCTCCCGCTCGCGAGTGGATGGTTCGGACGACGTGGGGTTGCACCCAAACGCCATCATTGGCGATCGTGGCCATCGCCGCCCGCATCTGCAGAGCCGTCACGCCCACTTCCTGTCCCATGGCCAGGGATCCGATGGAGATGCGCGACCATTTATCCACCGGGCGCACGATGCCGCGGGCTTCGCCGGGCAGATCGATGCCCGTGCGCTCGCCGAATCCGAACCGTCGAATATACTCGGCGAACCGCTGTGGTCCCACCCGCAAGGCGAGCTGGATGGCGCCGACGTTGCTGGAATTCTCCAGCGCTTCTCGCACGCTCAGCAGGCCAAACGGTTTGTGGTCGCGAATGACGTGACCGGCCAACACAATGCGTCCCTCCAGGCAATCGATCATCTCATCGGGCGTCGCTCGATGTTCCTCCAGGGCGGCAGCGTAGGTGACGATCTTGAAAACGGAGCCTGGTTCGTAGATGTCGCGAAGTGCCCGGTTGCGTCGGTGGTCTTCGGAGGTCTTGGAGAAGGAGTTGGGATTGAAGGTCGGAACGTTGGCCAGAGCCAGGATATCCCCCGTTTTCGGTTGCATGACGATCGCCACGCCGCTGCGCGCCCCAGATTGTCGAACGGCGGCCCGCAGGGCTTTTTCCGTCTCCAGTTGGATGGCGGCGTCCAACGTCAGGGTCAGGTCTTGCCCTTTGAACACGGGCAGTTGCGTGCGTCCGTAAGAGCGCCCGCGGGCATCTTTCTGCACCAACACGTACCCTTCCTCGCCCCGCAGGTGAGCGTCATACGCCAGTTCTACGCCGTCGAGGCCCACCTCGTCAATACTCACATAACCGAGGACGTGGGCGGCCAGCGGCCCGTTGGGATAGTAGCGCTTATTCTCCCGGACGAAGTGGATCCCCGGCAACTTCAGCGCCTTGATGGCATCAGCTTGCTCGGGAGAGACCTTCCTCTGGATCCACACAAACTCGCGGGGCTGAGAGAGTTTTTTCAAAACCGTGCGGGAGTCCAACTGGAGAAGGCGAGCGAGCCGCAGGGCCGTCCTCCGGCTGGAGGTCACCTCGGCGGGAACGGCGAAGATCGATTCTACGGGGACGCTGCGGGCCAGTTCTCGTCCCAGTCGATCGTAGATGATGCCGCGCAGAGGCGTGATGCGGATGGTCCGTTGTTGTTGGCGCTCGGCCAGAGCGAGCATGGCTTCGTGCTGTACGATTTGTAACATGGCCATTCGTCCACTCACCACCAGCATCCATCCAACCATCACTGCGAGTAACGCCAAGCTGCGACGTCGCAACCCGCGCTCATGAAGCTTGCGCTTCATACCGACCTCCGTTTGCCACGCGCACTAGTGCTTCTTCTGCTTATCCGTCTTCTCCTCGAGCTTCAACTCCGCCTCGCCTTCGGGGAACAGCAGGACCCCAGCCAACGAGGGATGAGGCCGCTCGCGCCGTTCAACCTGAGAGGTCACATAGGCACTGGGAATATTCGGTCGGGCGGGTGCTCGGTCGGTCACCCGTTTAGGTCGCGTTTGAACCAAGGCTGCCGTGGAGCCCGCCCGTGACGGGTGAGTCCGCCGGGTCGAGACAACCCGTCTGGTCCGGGGCATCGCCCCCACTCGCCTCGGTGCGCGATGCGGGCGATGGGCCTCGCTCGCACTGGCCATCTCGCCGGACGGCGGGATCCACCGCTTCAGTCTCCCATCGGCGCCGGCAATGATCACCTGGGAAGAATCCGGGCGAACGAGTCCCAAGCGCCGCGCCATGCGCTCGATGACTTGCGGCGAGCGGTAGTAGGCTCGCTGCAACTCCAACTGCTGTTTCTCTCGTTCCAATTCCTCTCTGAGCCGCATGAGCTGTTGCGTCTTGTATCCTTGCTGCACCGCCTCGGCGTGTTGATAGATGGCATACAAGAAACCGCTGATCAGAAGCGCACTGGCCAGAACGATGACCAACGTCTGTCGCGCTTCAGGAACAGATTGACGCCTGGGCACCGATGCATTTTCGATTCTCTGTTGATAGTAGTGCGTCACCGTCAATCGTTCTCTCTCACCGTCGGCGTGCGCTTCTGGCAGGCCCTCAAGCGCGCGCTGCGAGCGCGGGGATTGGTGGCCACCTCCGCCTGGCTCGGCCTGACCGGTTTGGGAGTCAGAATATCGACCCGGTGCTCGGCACCGCATCGAGGGCATCGTGCCTCGGCCGGCGATGGCCAAGGCGGGAAACACTGACAACGTCCAGCATGCCGCCTGAACGCCTGCTTCACCAGGCGATCCTCCAGCGAGTGAAATGAGATGATGACCAATCGCCCTCCCGGCTTCAGCCAGTCGATCGCCACGGTCACCAATGTTTCCAGATCTTGCAACTCCTCGTTGACGGCGATGCGCAGCGCTTGGAACGTGCGCGTCGCCGGGTGAATCCGGCCTCGACGGCCGACGACCCGTCGAACGATTTCGGCCAGCTCGGTGGTCGTCTCGATCGGCCGTTTCTGACGCGCCTTCACGATGGCCCGTGCGATGCGACGGGCCGCGCGCTCCTCGCCATAGCGATAGAGGATATCGGCCAACTCCGCTTCGGGGAGCGTGTTGACCAGATCGGCCGCCGTCAGTTCCTGCCCTTGATCCATGCGCATATCCAGCGGCCCCTCCCGCTGAAAGCTGAACCCACGGCGAGGATCCTCAAGTTGCAGAGAGGAGACCCCCAGGTCGGCCAAGATGCCATCGACAGTAGTCACGCCAAGGGCTTCGAGGATTCGAGATAACTCCTTGAAATGGCCATGGATAGCTCGAAATCGCTGGCCATAATGGCCGAGTCGCTCCCGGGCCACCGCCAGGGCCGTCTTGTCCCGGTCCACGCCAATGACCTGCACCTGGTCCGATGCGGCCAAAATCGCCCCCGCATGACCACCAGCGCCCACCGTGCAGTCGACGAAAATCCCGCCCCTTTCCGGCGCCAGAAAGGTCAGCACCTCCCTGACGAGGACCGGTTGATGAATCTGGCCCTGAGCCATGATGCTCGCGCTCTCAAATGCCAAGTTGTGCAAGGGCTGCTGCATCTTCCCTGGTATACAGCTCGCTCTCCAGTCGCTTCTCAAAGCGCTCGGTATTCCACACTTCCAAATGGTTGACGTATCCCAGGACGGATACCTCCCCGTGCAAGTCGGCCCGCTCACGCAACTCCGGGTGGATCAAGATGCGCCCCTGCGAATCCATAGATGTCTGCTTGCCGTAGTAATTGGTGCGATCCATGAACTTCATCTTCCGGGGGTCCATGATGGGCAGTTCGCGCAGTCTGGCTTCGATCTCCTCCCACTCGGGCAGTGGATAAAGCCAAGCCGATTCGCCGGTGATGCTGGTCACGAAGAACTCCGTCCCGAACTTCTCCTCGATCACGTGACGAAAAGCGGCGGGAATCTTCAATCGCCCTTTGCTATCAATTGTCGCTCTGTGATGGCCACGTAACATGCGAAAATTTAGCTCCTTCCCCGCCGCTACTTAACGTAGCACTTTAATTCAATCTATCCCCGGCTAACGGCCTAACCACTTTGGTCCACTTTAGACCACCCTGCCTATAGTACGCCACGTCATGTTCTCTGTCAAGCAAAAAGTTTTCTCCCGTTAGGGGGTTAGGAAGAGGTAGTTCAAGTGGAGCTTAAATGGGATGGCGTAGCTTACTGATTATCAAATGGATAAACTATCAAGCGGGAGGTGGTGTCCTGGTTTGAATCCCTCGACGGGAGTGGGTATACTGGAAGTCGATTCGCTGGCCATGCTGGTATGATTGAGGAGTCTCATTCATGGTCGAACTGTTGATGTATGGGGTGGTAGCCGCGCTGGCTAATGTGGCGGGGGGGTTCTGGCTCACGTCCCGGCGGCGGATTGGCCCTTCGCTGTTGGCCCGGCTCGTCGGCTTGGGGGCGGGATTCATGCTGGCCGCCGTCTTTCTGGAAGTGGCGCCGGCGGCGGCCCGGCTGTGGCCCGGTCAAGTGGAAGTTCCTCTGGGGCTCGTGCTGGGGGGCTATCTACTGATTCAATTTTTCGAGCACACCATGGTCTCGCACTTTCATTTGGGAGAGGAGACGCATCCGGACGCCTTGCTCGATACGCGAGCCATGTGGGCGGCGATTGGGGGATTGACCATTCACACCTTCTTCGACGGAGTGGTCATTGCCGCCGGGTTTCTCGTCGATGTACGATTGGGGTTTCTCATCTTCCTGGCCGTGGTTCTCCACAAGATTCCCGACGGCGTCACCGTGGCGTCCATCGTACTGGCCTCGGGGCGGTCCCGGGGAATGGCGCGATCGGCGACCCTGCTGGTGGGGGGCGCGACGCTGGTTGGCGTCATCGCCGTCGGGCCGTTTCAGGGGAGCGTGGGCTACGTGTTGCCCTTATCCGCCGGCGTGACGTTGTATATTGCGGCCTCGGACCTCATTCCCGAGGTCAATAAGGAAGAGGGGATTTTTGTCTCCATCGTCGTCTTCGCCGGGGTAGCCTTGTTTTACTTGACGGATCGGCTGATAACCGGATTAGGATTATAGTGAGGGGTATGGAGCTCAAGGAGAAATTGGATACGTTACCTTCTCGCCCCGGGTGTTACTTGTTCAAGGACGCCGCGGGCCACATCATCTACGTGGGCAAGGCCAAGAATCTTCGTCATCGCGTGCGCCAGTACTTCCACAGCTCCCGCGCTCGGGACATCAAGACGCTGGAACTGGTCGCCGCCGTGGCCGATGTGGACACCATCATCACCGATAATGAAATCGAGGCGCTCATTCTGGAGAGCAACCTCATCAAGCGGCACCAACCGCGGTTCAATGTGCTCCTCAAAGATGATAAACAGTATCCTCATTTGAAGCTCACTATCGGCGATCCTTATCCTCGGTTGTACAAAGTGCGGCGCATCCAAAAGGACGAGGCGCTCTATTTCGGGCCTTATCTTCCGGCTTCGTTGGCCGACCGAATCTGCGAACTGGTCAATCGCGAATTCCAGTTACGTCCCTGTTCGGACGATGTGTTCCGCACCTATCGCCGGCGGGGACGACCCTGTCTGCAATTCCAGATCAAGCGGTGTCTGGGGCCCTGCGTTCCCGGCTTGTGCTCGGAGGAACAATACCAAGAGGCCGTCCAGGATGTGAGGAAGCTGCTCGAGGGGAAGAATCGAGATCTGGCCGATGATTTGAGAAGGCGAATGGAACAGGCGGCCGCCGAGTTGCGTTTCGAGGCGGCGGCTCGCTATCGCGATCTCATTGGCGTCGTCGAGCATTTGGGCGACGTCCAGAAGATGGCCTCGGTGACCGACTCTGACGTGGATACGTTCGGTTACTATCGGGATGGACCCAAGCTCGCGCTCTATCTGTTCACCATGCGCGAAGGACGCGTCATCGGCAAGCGCGAATTTTTCTGGGAAGACATCAGAGGCGATTTCGATCCGCGGACGTTCCTCTCCGAAATCCTCGTCCAGTACTATTCGGGCGCGGCATTTGTGCCCGCAGAGGTTCATCTTCCCGTCGACGTTGCCGATCGGCCCCTCATCGAACGGTGGTTGACGGAGAAACGAGGCCGGCGCGTGCGGCTGAAGGTCCCCCGACGCGGGCGCCAGCGGGATCTCGTCGATCTGGCCATTCAGAACGCCAAGTTGGCCTTCGAACAACGATTTCGCGTGCTCGCTCCAGATCGACAAGAGATCTTGCAGGAGCTCGCCCGGTTGCTGAGATTACCAGGGCCTCCCCGGCGGATCGAGGCATTCGATATCTCCAACATTCAAGGGACGGATGCGGTGGCTTCCCTGGTCGTATGTGAAGACGGAGTGATGAAGAAACGCGATTATCGGCGTTATGCCATCAAGACCGTCCGAGGGCCCGATGACTATGCCTCGATGCGGGAGGTCATCTCCCGGTGCTACGCGCGACGACTCCGAGAGCAGAAACCATTGCCGGACCTCATCCTGGTCGATGGAGGCAAAGGGCAACTCTCGGCCGCCGCCGCCGCTCTGGATGAACTGGGATTGGTGACGCAGCCCCTGGCCGCGCTGGCCAAGCGCGAGGAGGTGATCTACGTTCGGGGCCGGGAAGACGAGCCCATTCGACTGGATCGCCACTCGCCGATCCTCCACCTCATCCAGGTCATTCGCGACGAGGCGCATCGGTTTGCCATCACCTATCATCGCCTGCGCCGGAAGAAACGACATCTCACCTCGGAACTCCTCGCCATTCCCGGCATTGGCGAGCGGCGCAAGACACGCCTGCTGCGGAACTTCGGAAGCCTGGAACGCATCAAGCGAGCCAGCGTCGCCGAACTCACGCCCTTCGTTGGCGAAGAATTAGCGCGGCGCATCCATGCCTATTTCTCCGGCCGGGAGCGGCAATGACGGCCGCTCACTCACCATCCCGCTCCGTGAAGCGGGAGGGCGCGACTCCGACCATCGGCACGAAGAGTTTGGACGCTCCGTGGCCCATGGTGTGCCGGGTGACGAGCCGCTCCAGGCCCGGGTGTCGGCCGTGGGAATCACCGAGAGAAAAGAGCCCGCGGCTGGGGTTGGGATGACCACGGATCGGTCCCCATCATTGAGGAGCCGGTTCGGCGGCCTTTTCTTCCTCCCTGTAGAGCCACGCGCCGGCCAGCGCCGCAATGGGAGCCTCGAAGAAACCCCAGATGATGGTCACCATCACAGGCTTCGCCGGGAACAGACCGGTGACCGACAGGCTCGCCGTTCCCCATAACCAGACGAAAAACCAGACGGCCAGACCGGCAATGATGGCCGTCTTCGGCCCGGCACCATATCGAGGGCGGATGGCCGCATAGAGCCAGACCGTGGCGATCCCGAGAATGAATCCCATCACCACGTACCAGACGATGACGCGGCCTTCGGGAGGGGACACATTGAGCCGCTCCATGGCCGCCCTCCACTCCTGGCCGAGGATCGGCTCGTTGAGAATGTACTCGCCAATATTGAGCACCACACCGGCGAGCAGCCCACCGAGAACGACGCGACCTACATTGATCTTCCCCATGTTATCCCCCTGGATGCTGTTTCGGTTGTTGAGCCACTTCAGGTCGGTCGAAAGGGCGCAACGAGAGGGTCAGCTCGACATCGACCAGCGCTCTGCCTCTACGGTTGGACGGCCCATCTCCATATGGGCTCAACGTTCAACTCCAGCCATTACATATCAGAATTTGACTTGACTGTCAATGAATTTCTTCGGGCCCTCGGAAGGTGTCATCGTGGGAAGGAAACGATGTTGCCGCCACTTCATGCCCGTGTTACAATCGTGCCCTCCACAAGCGAGGGCTCACAGGGAACGTACTCCATGTGAGGTTGTGGAAGCTCGGCGGTGAGTGGTCTCGATGTCGAAGAAAAGACCAAGACGAAAGGCGGGATCGTCGCGATCGTCTGGGGCCCTCGTCTCTCGTTCCTCTCCTTGGATTCTCTCTCCCTTCTGGGATAGCGTGTTGTTCATCGGCGCGCCTCTGGTCTGTATGGCGGCGTTTCTTCCTATGCGGGCCTACTTCAGTTCTCGCCAGATCGCCGTTTTTCTCCTCGCCTTTTTCACCTTCGGCCATCACTTGCCGGGATTTTTGCGCATCTATGGCGATCGGGAACTGTTTGCCCGATATCGGCTCCGATTTTTATTAGCGCCGCCTCTCTTCTTTCTCGCCGCGTTGGGATTCCGGAGTTATGAGTTCCATACGCTGTTTCTCTTCTTATCGGCCTGGGATATCTGGCACGTGCTGATGCAGCACTACGGGTTCATGCGTATTTATGACGCCAAGCGAGGAGCGACGAGTCCGTTGCCTGCGCGCCTGGATTGGACGGTTTCGCTCTGTTGGTATCTCACCCTCATCCTCAATAGCCCACATTATTCGCACAACCTGCTTCGGCTCGCCTATCAGGCCGGCATTCCCATCATCCCGACGCCGGCGCTCATGGGCGTTCGTCGCGGGCTGTGGTTCCTCTCGGTAGGATTGACGCTGCTCTATGTGGGATACCATGTGCACCGATGGCGGGAAGGTCGTCCGGTCAGTCTCCGCAAGCTGCTCACTCTCGGGATCTTTGTGGGAGCGACGTATGTCCTCTACGTGTACATCGATGATTTCCTGGTCGGATTCACCGTGTGGTCGGCCTTCCACTGCGTTCAATACTATGGGATTGTTTGGGCGTTCAACCGCAATCGGGTGGAGCGCAAGCGTCCCGTGACTGCTTTGATGAAGTTCCTCTTTCGACCGAGCCTGGGCCGCGTGGTGCTCTATCTCACGCTCATCTTCGCCTATGGCGGCGTGAACTATATCACCGGCATGGTCAGCGACGAGTTGGGGCTCAGGCTGCTTTTAGCATTCGTGTTCACGTCCAATGCGCTTCACTATTACACCGATGGGTTCATTTGGAAAGTGCGGGAACCGGAGACGCGCCAGTATCTCGATATTGCTACGGCGAGAGCGGCCGATGAACGAGCGATGAGGTCTCCTCTGCAGGGAATCCGCGAACGGTTGCGGCCGCTCAAGCCGGGTCTGGTTCAAGCTGGTTATCTGGCGGCCATTGTTCTCATGCTGGCCGCGTTGGAAGCCGGACGATCATATAGTGGAGTGGCGGCCAGTCGATCGTTGGTCGCCCTCTCTCCGCGCGTGGGAGAGGCGCATTTTCAACTGGCTCGAGCTCTGGAAGCGGAAGGGGAAATGGACGAGGCGATGAGGGCTTACCGTCGGTCCATCGAGTTACTCCCCGACTCCTGGGAAGCACGGAACAATCTGGCCGGGTTGTTAGTGAAGAAAGGGCAGTTGGAGGCCGCCATCCAGGAATACCATCGAGCTATCGCCGTCGTCGAGCAGCATCTCCAGGAGCACGAGATCGCCAGTTGGTCCTCTCTGGCTCCTTCCTTACGAAGCGGGGAAGGAAATCCCGCCCTGGTGTATACGAACCTCGGGGATGTCCTGGTGATGATGGACGAGCGGGATGCGGCATTGCGATATTATCGTCGTGCTTTGGAAGTTGATCCTCGTTCGGTGCGGGCGCAAACGAATCTGGGAACGACGTTGGCCGAAATGGGTCGGTTGGATGAGGCCGAGCGGGCGTTGGAAAAAGCCGTGCTCATGGATGAGCACTATGTGTATGCGCATTTCAATCTCGGATTGATCCTCGCCGCACGAGGCGAGAGAGAACGGGCGTTGTATCACTACCGCATGGCGCTTCAAACCGACGATCAGGCTCATCGTCAGGCCGTCCAGGCGGCTATCGAACGACTCTTCACTCAGGCGTCGCGCTCGAACTGAGGCACTGCGGCGAGTGGCGCGAGTTCATTCTGGCCAGTTTCAGCGCGCCGCATCGCGGCTCGGTTCTTCACACTCTCGACGCTCCTGTTGTGGGAATCTTCACGCGTCCGCACCCGGGTACTCGTTGAGCGCCGGCGGGCGGCTTGCTGCTCCCGGTGGATTGACGCTATCCTGAAACGCCGGAGTTCGGCCTATGACAGCGAAAGTGATTCCCACCACGTGTACCATGGATTGTCCCGATACCTGTTCCCTCGAAGTCGTCGTGGACGGGGGGAGGATTCGGCGCATTGGTGGGGCGCGCGATCATCGGACGACGAACGGCTTCATCTGCAGCAAAGTGTCCCGGTTTGATCGCCGCGTCTATCATGCCGATCGTCTCCTCTATCCCATGCGGCGCCGGGGAGCCAAAGGCTCGGGCCAGTTTGAGCGCATCACCTGGGATGAAGCCATCGCCACCATCACCGATCGGTTCCGGGACATCATCGCGCGATGGGGTGGAGAGGCCATTCTCCCCTATCACTATGGGGGGTCGAACGGGTTGCTCGGTGAACGGTTCATCGATGAGTTGTACTTCGCCAGACTTGGCGCCTCGCGATTGGCCAAGACGCTCTGTGCGGCGCCGACGACGGCCGTGGCCGCGGCCATGTATGGCCAGATGCCCGGCGTGGCCTACGAGGATTATCGTCATGCCCGTTGCATCATCATCTGGGGTGCGAATCCAAGGGTTTCTCACATTCATCTCATCCCATTCCTTCACGAGGCCAAGCGTCGCGGGGCATTCGTGGCCGTCGTCGATCCGGTGAAAAATTTTTCCGCTCGCTATGTAGATCTCCACCTTCCCGTCCGCCCCGGCACGGATCTACCGGTGGCATTGGCCATGATTCGCCTGTGGAAGGAAACCAATCGGCTCGATTGGGCATTTCTCGACCGATATACCATCGGCGTGGAGACCTTACTGCAGCGGGCGGAAGCGTGGTCACTCCATCGCGCTGCCGAGGAAGCCGGCGTGGAGGCCGAACAGATTCGGATGCTGGCCGAGAGCTATGCGGCGTCGACCCCGGCGGTCATCCGTTGTGGATGGGGATTAGAGCGCAACCGGAATGGGGGACAAGCCGTCGCCGCCATTCTGGCCATGCCCGCTTTGCTTGGCAAGTTCGGCATGCGCGGTGGAGGGTATACGCTGAGCAACGGCAGGGCCGTCCAATACGACCGATCGCGCCTGTTGGGAGATTATCGCTGGTCCACCCGAGTGATCAACATGGCGCGACTGGGAGCCGTTTTGTGTGGGGATGAACGGCCACCTATCCAGGCGTTGTTCGTCTACAATTGCAATCCCGCCGTGACGGCGCCCGATCAGAATGCCGTGCTCCGTGGTCTGGCGCGCGAGGACCTGTTCACCGTCGTCTTCGAGCAGGTCATGACCGATACGGCCCGATACGCCGATATTCTTCTGCCGGCGACGACATTCCTCGAGCAGTGGGAGATCAAGAAGGCCTATGGGAGCTATACCGTGGGGGGCGTGCAGCCGGTCATCGCTCCTCGTGGCGAGGCGAAACCGAATGAGGAGGTATTCGCTCTCCTCGGACGGGCGATGGGCTGGGACGAGGAGCCGTTCACCTGGGATACCGAGA
>RFHM01000119.1 GCA_003696865.1 Acidobacteriota bacterium
CGGGTGATGCCTCGACGCTCGCGGAAGCCTTCATAGGCGAAGAACCAGAATGTGGAATCTTTCCTGATGGGCCCTCCGATACTGACGCCGAACTGATTCTGAATGTTGGGCACCGGTTTTTCCAGATCGAAAAAGTTGCGGGCATTGAGCGCTGCATTGCGGTGAAACTCCCAGGCCGAGCCGTGCACTTCGTTGGTTCCCGATTTCGTCGCCACATTAATGATGGCCCCGTAATTCCGCCCGTATTCGCGATCAAAATTGTTGGTCGAGACCTGGAACTCCTGAACGGCATCCAGAATGGGAGAGATGGCCGGAATTCCTCCGAGGCCGTTGTCCGTATTGGGCGCTCCATCGAGCAAGAAGTTCGTCCCGCGGATGCGCTTCCCGTAAGCGATGAAGCCGAGCGAGTACACCGAGTTGCTGTAATAGGTGGGTATCTGGATCCGCGTCGGCGTCGTTCCCGGTTCGAGGACCGGAAGTTGATAGATGTTCCGTTTGATCAACGGAAGTTCTTCCACTTGCCGGGATTCGACAATGTGGGTGATGCGCCCCTCTTCGGTATTCATCAACGGCGCGCCGCCCACGACCTCAACTTCTTCTTCCAGAGCGCCAATCTGAAGCGTGACATCCACTCGGGTCGTCTCACCGACGTGCAAGATGACGTCCGAGGTCACGCTCGTTTTGAATCCGCTTTTCTCGACGCGAACCGTATAGGTTCCCGGAAGCAAGTTGGGAATGCGATAGAGCCCCTCACTCGTGGTCGTCGTTGTCCGCGTCTCATTGGTGGCTACATTGCGCACGGTGACGGTGGCCTCGGGAATCACCGCACCGGTGGGATCCACTACCGTGCCGACCAATGTCGCATTGGCCACTTGCCCATACACGGATGGAGCCAGAGACGCCAAAATGATGAACGTTCCCACGATCAGCGTGGTAATCAGACCATTTCTTTTCATGGCTTCCTCCCCAATAATGCTCGCCGAGATGAAGATCTCATCTCGGTCTTTTCCTCATTCTCTCATCGAGGTTAGTCCTCATCCGAATGTCACTGCCACCACAAAGAGCCTCCTCGAGTTCACGGCCATGAGATCAACTCCACATGGTCTTCCTTGCCCCGCTCACCTCCTACAACTCCCCCTCAAGTCGCTTTGCGCCATTTATGTAGTTGCAATTCTCATGCCGAAACTGACTCACCCCCTCCGAGCTTAGGATAAGTCGCTGAACGTCGTGAGTCTGCAGAGAACTCGCCCCACCCCTCGGAGTCGCGCGCTTGCTGCCAACCTGTCACAAAAGTGACAGATGTCACGCGACATCTGTCACCCGCGAGGTGACACCTGAATCGATCAGCATGGGTCCGAACCGAAGATGTCTGACTTGGAGATCGCGTACTTCTTCATTCTGCGGTAGAGCGTCATCCGCGACACCCCCAATTGACGCGCCGTCTCCGAAACATTCCCCGAATTCCGCCGCAGCATCTGGAGGAGTTCCTCGCGCTCCTGACTCCGGACACTTGTGGATTGCTCCCCAGAGAGGGGGCGCACGGCCCCTCTCACCTCGGGAGGCAAATCCCGGCATCGAATGATGGGGTTCTCGCACAGCGCAGCCACTCGTTGGATCACATTCTTGAGCTCGCGGACATTGCCCGGCCAGTGATATGCGGTGAGCGCCGACATGGCCTCTGGACTGAGACGGAGGGGTGGTCGTCCAAGTTGCGCCGCCGTCGCCTCCAGGAACGCCTGGGCGAGAATGGGAATATCCTCTCGCCGCTCTCGCAAGGGGGGTAACTCGATGGTCAGTACGTTCAACCGGTAATAGAGATCGTGGCGAAACGTTCGTGCCTCGACCAATCGATGTAAGTCCTCATTGGTGGCTGCAATGACGCGGACATCGACGGTCGTGGGCGCACTCCCTCCCAGCCGAACGACCTCCATTTCCTGAAGGACGCGAAGGAGGGCCACTTGCGCGCCGGCCGATAACTCACTGACCTCGTCCAGAAAGATCGTTCCCTCATGGGCCTCTTCGAACTTCCCCCGATTCCCTCCACGTCGCGCGCCGGTGAACGCACCGCCCTCATAGCCGAACAATTCGGACTGAATCAACTCCTGAGGAATCGAGCCGCAGTTGATGGCTACGAAAGGTCCATCGGCCCGCGCGCTGGCGGCGTGGATGGCCTGAGCAATCATCTCCTTGCCGGTTCCCGAGTCCCCGGTGATCAAAACCGGGAGGTTATTGCCCGCCGCCAGGCGCGCCAGTTTCAGCGCTTGTTTGATTCCCGGCGATTCTCCCAGGATATCGTCAAAGGTATACTTGACGGATGTCCGCTTGACGCCCTTCCGCCGGACCGACGGCCGTCCCGCATCTTCGGCCGCCGGTTGTCGCGCGCGCACTCCACGATCGGGAATCAAAACGATGGCCCCTATCGTCTGACCCTCCTGGACGATGGGGAAGGTCACCGTCACGAGATAACGATCGAGCTGAGGACAGTAGATCTCCCGCTCCTGAGGCGCTTGCTGAGGGCGCGATGGGTAGAGGGCCGGGAGCAAAACTTGCCTCAGCGGCGGGCAAGCGTCCAAGGTGTTGAGTTCTCCTTTCAACTGCAGGATGCGCGCTGCCGCCGGATTAATCTGCAATACCCGCCCCCGATGATCAACGGCCAGCAACCCGTCGGAGAGCCGACCGGCGGCCAGATTGAGATAGCGATGGAGGATCTGCTGATCTTTGAGGACCTGTATCCGTCCGATCTCTCGTTCAATAGCCCGCGCCGCGGCGGCCACGACTAAAAGGGTGTGCGGATGAACCGTCTCCTTATAACCGGTCGCATCGAGGACGGCCAGCGGCTCTTGCGAGACGGGATCGAGAATGGGCGCGCCAGAACAGACCCAGGGATGCCAGGTTTGCACATAGTGCTCCGAGCTGTAAATTTGCACCGGTCGCTTCTCGGCTAAGGCCGTTCCCGGCCCATTATTACCCACGAACTCTTCCTTCCAGTTAGATCCGGGAACGAAGTTGATGTCCTCCAGCGGTTCATTGAGCGCGGGATCGCCATCTCGCTCCAGCATCCACCCATCGGCATCGAACAAGGCCAACACGTGCCCGGTGTCGGCCAATATCCGCGTCAATTCCTCGAAGAAGGTCCGCCCGACCTGGAGAACTTCATTCCGCTCCCGTCGGGCTTGCAGCTCTTCCGGGCTGAGCCGTATTGGGCTCTTCTGCAAGCCAGGGTCGATCTGATAGAGATCGTGACAGCGATGCCAGGAGTTCAGAATTTGCGGGCGAATCTTCCGAGGCTCAATCCCTTTGATGACGTAGTTACTCCACTCGGCGTCGAGTTCGTGGCGAATCTTGGCGATCGTCGTCGGAGCCTCGATCTGAAATTTTTCCATCATGGTGACCTCCCTTTATATCTCCCACCGGAGGGGTCGGAGTGGACCCATTATCCGCCCTTCACGCTCCACAGCCAGCCCGAGCTCCATCCCGACAGGCCGCCAGGTCCATCTCCCCTACCGGCACCGGCTGGGCGTAGGCGATGGCGCGGTCACAGGGGATACCCTCACATTGATCGGGCCCATCTGTTGCTCTCATCTTCACGATCCCAGGCCTCGCTCTCTTTGAGGAAGACACGTTTCCGACATCGAGTTGCATCCCATGAGCCAGTGAAGATTCGCCCCGTCTGGGAGTCGCATCCATCACCACGCCAATGAGCTCTCTCATCCTACCTCGGGGATCGGTTCCAACGTCGCTTTCCGCTCATCGGCCCACTGAAGTTCCTCCCCCTACCACTCTGGCGCTATTCTAAATGGCTCTGCTCACCCTGTCAACGAAAATGTCTGGCAACCCGACTCCAGGGAGAGAGCCAGAGGAGAGGGAATGCTCCCATCGCCGATCACTTCGATCACTCGATGAACTTTTTCGACTTCGGTCATATCGAGGTACAGGGTTCCACCTGATAGCCAACCCGATGGCCTTTCACGAAATCGTCATGGTCGCCAGCGCGATGCGGAACCCATGGTTCACGCTCGGCCATCTCCATGGCATCACGCTCGAACTCCTCCGCCCCGCTGGCGAAATCGTCGAGTTCCTTGATGAACCCGTCGTCCGAGGTGCGCATCTCGGAACCGTTTCACCGCTCGCAAGAAAGCCCGACCAGCCTCCGAATCGATGTGGCGATGGACCAACCACAACGTCTGCTCACCTTTGATGTCTCTCACCGGGAGGGCGACCAATTCGCCACGCGCAATTTCGTCTTCCACGGAGGTACGTGGCACGAAAGCGATTCCCAGGTTCGCGCTGACCAGCTTCTTGATCGTCCCTAAATCGTCGATGGCTACAACCACGTTGAACCGAATCCGACATCGGTCCAAAGCGCCCACCACGTGCTGGTACCAATCGGAATCCCGGTTGTAGGCAACGAGCGATTCGGCGTTGAGATCCTCAAGACGGACATCCGAACGCTGCGCCAGCCGATGCGTCGGGCTCATGATGAGAACGATATCATCGCGACTGAGCACCGTCGCCGTGAGACCATTTTCCCGAGGTAAGAACGATAATATAGCGAACGTCAGACTCCCCGTTCGGAGATCATGGACCAGATCCGCCCACGACTTTCGCGCCACATCAACCTTGATGCCCGGATAGAGTTCGCTGACGGCGCGGAGGACCGGGGGTAACAGGTGCAAGCCCTCCACTTCTTGGACGCCAATGCGAATTCGATCCTGCCCGATGTTCCGTATCGCCTGCAGATGGGCCAAGGCTTCGTCGCGAAGGGCGAGGAGTCGCCTGGCATAATCGAACAGGAGTCGTCCCACTTCGGTGAGGACGTAACTGTTTCGATTCGAACGATCGAAAAGCGGCGAGCCGATCTCTTTCTCCAGCTTCAGCAGAGCAATGCTCACTGCCGACTGAGTGCGAAAGACGCGTTCGGCGGCTTTGGTGAAATTCCCTTCTTCGACCACGGCGACGAACATTTCCAATTGCTTGAAGTCCATATCCATTCCTCCTCAACGATGAGGGCACGACCTGATGATGGCCCCCAGAGGCTGCACGATGACTACATCTCAGAAGAGATGTGTGAAGCGGCGCAGCGAAGAGCTGTGATTATCGTAGGTGGAGAATGCTCGGGAAGAATACCGAGAGGATGACCGATACCGAGAGGATGAGAAGCGTCTGGCCACTGACCATGCTGTGGGTCAAGGCATTGGTGAGGCACGCGGTCCAACGATCGCCCCATGCATCGCCGTTCGTTCCATTATCCATGGGCGGCCCCCCTCCCCAAACGACCGGGGATGATGGACGGGGGCCGGGACCCCGATCGGTGGTGTGCGCTAACGTCACTCGATTCATGGTACCCTCCTCAATAGAGGCACGATGTGCTCCCCAGCCACTGGCCGAGGTCGCCCGTCGTACGGCCAGATGGTTACCCTCGTCTGGTCGCCATCTCCTCATCATAGCGCTATTCTAAGTATGCATCGACACCTTGTCAAGAAAAATTTAACCAACGTTCGGTAAACAATGATCGATGACCGGCGCTCCCCTCCTCCCCCTCCTGACGGAGACCAAAAAAATGTTGACAGCCTTTCTCACCCTGTGTTAGAATCGGGCTGCACTTAACGAACGTTAAGTAATCGAATGATTCACGGAGACAGTGAAGGCCTATGGCAATAACGGAACAAGAGCTGTTGCGGAAGATCGAGGCCGGTGAGACGATTGAATCGCCGGAGGAAATGACCGAGGAGTATCGCCGGCATCTCATCAACCTCATGTTGATGCAGGCGGATTCCGAGCTCTCTGGGGCCTACGGTTACGTCCCCTGGATCATCAAGGCGCCGACCATCAATGAGAAACTCATCGTGGCCCAGATCGTCAAGGACGAAGTGCGACACGCCAAAGCGATGTACAAGTTACTGGCCGATCTCGGTGTGGACGTCGAAGCGCACATCCGATCTCAAAATCTCGCCCTGCGCGTCGATGACCCTGATGCCGATCTGGGCACCGGACGGCTGACTCCGGATAAGCGAGTGAATATCTTCTACTACCCCATCGAGACGTGGATCGATTTCGTCATGTTCAACTTCTGCATGGATCGGGGAGCGGGACATCAACTGGAGGATGCCAAACAGAGCAGCTACGGTCCGTGGGCGCGCACCATCCAGGGCATCTTCAAGGAAGAAATGATGCACGTCCATCATGGAGAAGTATGGGTCAAGCGCCTGGCCGAAGATCCCGCCACGCGCGATGAGACGCAGGAAGCGTTCACCAAATGGTATCTGCGCACGCTGAACATCTTCGGTCGCCCCAATTCCCCCAAGAACAAGATCTACCGGAAGTACGGATTGAAACGCCGGGATAACGACGAGGTCCGCCAGGCGTTCATCGCCGAAGTCAAACCGTTGGCCGAGTCCTGGGGATTACGCGTCCCGGAATGGACGCCCCCCTGGGAAGAAGCCAAACAAGTTCAACCGGCGTGAGGAGACCACCATGAGCAAACCCATTCAGGGCGTGCTGGCCATGCTGGTCACGCCGTTCAATCCAGACTATGGGCTCAACGAAACCGCCCTGCGCCAGGAGATCGATTGGTGCGTCGCCCAAGGGGCCAACGGCGTGGTGGCTACGCCCAGCATCGGTGAATTCCTTCATCTGAGCGAAGCGGAGCGCCTCCGGTGTTACGAGATCACCCTGGAACAGGCTCGACGGCATGGCGATCTCGTCACCGTGGCGATGACTTCGGGAGCCACCACGTTGGAAGCGCTCAAGTACTCGCAGATCGCCGGCCAGATGGGTTACGATGCGGCACTGCTCATCCCCCCCTACTATTGGCGTTGTGGTGAGACCGAGGTCTATCGCCACTATGAGATGGTGGCTGGCGCCGGGCACTTGCCGGTGGTGATATATCACAACCCGGCGCTCAGCAAATTCCATATGAAACCCGAGTTCATCGGCCGTCTCGCCGATATCGATGGAATCGTGGCCATCAAGGAAGTGCTCACCGATCTGCAGCATCTGGAAGCGCTATTCGATCATGCTGCCGCAAAGATCAGCATTCTGCAGACCTTCCGAGCCTACTTCATCGCCCGACTCATGGGCGCCGCCGGGGGATTCATCAATGTCTTTGCCGTTCCCGCCTGCGTGGCGATTGATCGCGCCCTGGCCGACGGGGACACGGCGCGCGCGCTGGAGATCCAACGGCGGCTCAACCGGGTTTTCCCTCGAGGGGGCGAAGAATCGCTCGGACATCTGGGCCATACCAAGGTCACCGCCTCGGTGGTCACGGGCATCGACATGGGCCCGGCTCGGCCACCGTATCTGGCACCACCAGATGCCGAGCAACGGCTCCGCCAGCGCATCCCACAGCTCAAAGAACTCGTGCCTTGGGAGGAGGTATGTCGAACGTAACGTCCCACTCCGGTGCCGCACCCACGGCCCTCCGCACGCAGCTGTTCATCGACGGCGCCTACGTTGATGCCCTGAGCGGCGAGACGTTCGCAACGCTCAATCCGGCGACCAACGAGGTCCTGGCGCACGTTGCCGCCGCTCAACGGGAAGACATCGATCGCGCCGTTCACGTCGCACGCCGCGCCTTCGACGAAGGTCCCTGGCCGCGCATGAAGGTCGAAGACCGCAGTCGCATCATTCGCCGCCTCGGCGATCTCATCATGGAACACGCCGATGAGCTGGCCCGGCTGGAATGCCTGGATGCCGGCAAGCCGCTCAAGGAAACGCGCGGGCATGATATCCCCCGGGCGGCCAACAATTGTTATTTCTTCGCCGAGATGGCGCCCCATTACGTCAACGAGGCTTATCCCACGCAAAGCCAGTTCCTGGGCGAACCGGTGAAGTTGCTGAGCTACACGCGCCGGGAACCCATGGGCGTCGCCGGCCTCATCACTCCCTGGAACTCGCCGCTCATGCAAGCGACGTGGAAAGTGGCCCCCTGTCTGGTCTGTGGCAATACGGCCATTCTGAAGCCGTCGGAGATGGCGCCGCTGACCAGTCTCAAGCTCGGCGAACTGGCACAGGAAGCCGGCGTGCCCGACGGCGTGTTGAATATTGTGCCCGGTCTGGGACCGGGCGCGGGCGCGCCACTGACGGCCCATCCTCGGGTCGATCTCATCGCCTTCACCGGAGGCTGCGCCACCGGGCGGGCCATCATGCAGGCGGCTTCGGCGAACTTCAAGCGACTCTGTCTGGAAATGGGAGGGAAATCGCCCAACATCGTTTTCGCCGATGCCGATCTCGATCTCGCCGTGCGCGGTTCAGTCCGGGCCATGTTTCGCCACGCCGGTCAGGTGTGTCTGGCTGGGACGCGACTGTTCATTCAGGAGTCCATCTACGATCGCTTCCTGAGCGCCTTCGTCGATCGCGTAGAAGCGCTTCGCCTCGGTGATCCGCTGGAGCCCGACACCGATCTCGGGCCGCTCATCTCGCGCGCGCATCTGGAGAAGGTCATGGGGTATATTGAGCTCGGCAAGCGCGAAGGAGGACGTTTGCTCACCGGGGGGGAGCGTCCTCAAGATCCGGCACTGGCCCGCGGAAATTATCTCCGACCGACCATCTTCGAGAACATCCAGAATCGCATGCGCATCGCTCAAGAGGAGATCTTCGGTCCGGTTCTGGTGGTGATGCCCTTCAAGGAAGAGGAGGAGGTGCTCCAGTTGGCCAATGACACCCCCTTCGGTCTGGCCGCCTTCGTCTGGACGCAGGATATCAATCGAGCCCTTCGGCTCGCCGATGCCTTGAAAACGGGGATGGTGTGGATCAATAGCTTCTTCATTCGCGATCTCCATACGCCCTTCGGCGGTGCCAAGCAGAGCGGCCTGGGGCGCGAAGGGGGACGTTACGCGCTGGAATTCTTCACCGAGCCCAAGTTTGTCTGCATTCCCTATTGAGTACGTGGGCTCACCCGATGAGAGCCCGATGAAGAGGGGAGGACGACATCATGACCGATTACACCGTGGTCAATTTCGCCAACGTGATTCCGCCGGTCATCCCCGGCGAGGATTTGAAGACGTTCGGGGGTCTTGGCTCGTTCGAGCATTACATTGAGATCCAGTATCGCGACACGCAGCAATTGCTGGAGAAGCTGGAACGCGGTCGACGGGAATGCGATCCGCATTTGAGTCAGGAATACAAGGAGGCGATGCGCCCCATCATGGTGATCACCTGCTGGGGAGAAGCGCAAACGGCCTCGCAAATCGCGCAAATCCTGACCAAATGCAACATTCCCAAGGTGCAGTACTATCTCTGCACGCACGCGCTCGATGAAACGCGCCACACGCAGATCGAGTGGCGGCGCATCACCGATCTGGGATTGGCCACCGAGTTGAACGTGCCTCGCGAGCAGACGGATCTCTTCCGGTTCGTCAATAGCCTGCCGAGTTATATCGAAGCGCTCTATGGCCAGGTGTGCATGCTGGAGGGCTATTCGGCCAATGTGCTCTTCCGGGCCATCGCCGATCTGGCCGAGAAGAATGGCGATCTGGCGACGGCGGCGACCTATGAGCACGTCATGCACGACGAGACGCGGCACATCAGCACGGGCATCAAGCTGGTCAAAGAGGAGATCGCCCGCGATCCCGATCTGAATACCTGGCGCATCCTCGAACTGGAGCCCAAGATCTTGCCCATCCTCATTCGCAAGCTGGGACGCGATTCGGCCATCGCCAAGGCTCTCTATAATGCCGGGCTCATCGAAGATCGCGCGGCGTTCGAGCAGAGAGGCTTCGATCTCTACATGAAGATCCGCCAGATGGTGGGACTGCCCGAGCGAGAGATGAAACTGGAGGATTACGTGTGAAGGTGCAACAGGTCATCGACAAGGAGCTGTGCATCTTCTGTGGGGCGTGTGAAGCGGCTTGTCCCACCGGGGCAGCTCAGCTCGTCGAAGAAATCTATGTGATCGATCCCGACGTGTGTACCCACTGTCACGAGTGCGTCGCCTTTTGTCCCACAGGCGCTTGCGACATTCAGATCCAGGTCGAGCAGTTCATCCCTCTGACCCGATTGATCGATCCCGCCTTTCACCTCGACGACGTCAAGGAGGCGATGGTCTGCTTCGACCGGGCATCATGAAGGGAGAATCAACCCATGGGTGAGATTGTGGGAGCGCTGTTCACTACGCACATTCCTCGGCTCATGATTCTGGACGAGGAGCGGCGGCGGCGCTACATGGGAGAGAAGATGAGCAGCTTCTACGAGGCTTTCGACCGCGTACGCCGGGAGAAGCTGGCCCGGTTGGATTTCGACACCTTCGTCATCATCGATACCCATTGGTTCACCACTCTGGAATACGTCATCAACGCCCATGAACGCCTGGAAGGCATCTACACCTCGGAGGAAATCCCCTGGATGATTCACGAGTACGAATACTCCTATCCGGGGGATCCGGAATTAGCATTCGCCATCGAACGAGACGCCAGAGAGAGTCTGAGCGGCATTCGCGTTCTCGCTTCCCAACATCGGGGCCTTCCCATCCACTACGCCACGTTGAACGTGATGCACTATCTCAATCCGGAGAAGGATAAACGCGTGTTGCCGATCAGCGTCTTGCAGACGGCTTCGGTCTCTAATGATCTGCGATTCGGAGAGCACATCGGATCGGCGATTCGGCGGATTGATCGGCGCGTGGTGTTCGTGGCCAGTGGTGGGCTCTCTCATCGGTTTCATCCTTACGATGTCATCCTGGATTACGCGACGGTCGATCCCGCGCAAGTGTTCAGTCCGACGCACCGGGAGTGGGATGAACGGATCATGACCTGGTTCCGGGAAGGCCGACATGCCGACATCATCAATTGTGCCGAAGAGTTTCGGCGTCTGTGTACACCGGAAGGGCGCTTCGCCCATTATCTGAACATGGCCGGAGCCCTGGGAGGCATTGCCTGGAAAGCCCGAGGCGTGCAATACGGCAACTACGAAAACGCCATCGGAACGGGGCAGGCCATGTTCTGGTTCGACATCGACGCGTCACGATGATCGCCAGACTCACCATCATGCAATTCGATCCGGCCCGGTTGGAGGAGGTCGTGCAGTTGTGGCACCGCGAAGTCGTACCTGCCGCCCGAGAGGATGAGGGATTCGTGGGTGGCTATCTCCTCACCAACGAGGGAGGACACGGTCTTTCCATCACCTTCTGGGAGACGGAAGCGGCGATGAAACGCACCGAAGAGACGGGCAAATATCATCAGGTGATCGGGAAGTTCGAAGCGTTCTTCCGCGCCAAACCGAGTCGGATGCACTACCGGGTGAGCTTGTCCTATGACCGCTGATGCAGCTTGCTCGTCATTGCTGGTTCATGACGACGCGCTCACAATCCAGAGGATTCGACGAGGATCTCGATATGACCAACCAACCAGTGATCGTTGATGGTGTCCGTACGCCTATCGGGCGGTATGGTGGCGTGCTCAAGGACGTCCGTCCCGATGACCTGGCTGCCCTGGTCATCGCCCGCGTGGTGGAGCGCACGGGCATTCCCAAAGAGGACATCGAAGACGTCTACTTCGGCTGCGCCAATCAGGCGGGCGAAGACAATCGCAACGTGGCGCGCATGGCGGCGTTGCTCGCCGGATTGCCCGAGAGCGTGCCGGGAGCGACGATCAACCGATTATGTGGTTCGGGGCTGGAAGCGATCAACCAGGCGGCGCGCGCCATCCAGGCCGGCCACGGCGATCTGTTCATCGCCGGCGGCGTGGAGAGTATGACGCGAGCGCCTTGGGTGCTCCCCAAGTCATCGGCACCGTTCGCTCGAGGAAATGCCACCCTTTACGATACGGCTCTCGGCTGGCGCATGGTCAATCCTCGGCTGGCCGCCGTCTATCCGCCGTTGAGTATGGGCGAGACGGCGGAAAATCTCGTCGACCGGTATGAAATTCCGCGTCAGGAGCAAGACGCTTTCGCATTGGCCAGTCACCAAAAAGCCGTGGCGGCGACCGAGGAGGGTCGTTTCCGCGATGAGATCGTCCCCGTCGAAGTTCCTCAGAAGAAGGGCGACCCCCTCCTGGTCACCCAGGATGAAGGACCTCGACCGGATACGTCGCCGGAAAAGCTGGCCAAGCTGAGACCCGTCTTTCGCCAAGGCGGCAGCGTGACGGCGGGCAATGCCTCCAGCCTCAATGACGGCGCGGCGGCTCTGGTCATCATGTCGGCCGCCAAAGCGCGCGCGCTCGGGCTCCGACCGATGGCCCGCATCGTCACCTCGGCGGTGGCCGGCGTCCATCCCAACATCATGGGCATCGGTCCCGTCCCGGCGACGCGCAAGGCCCTCCAGCGGGCGGGATTGCGCTTGGAGGACATCGATCTCATCGAACTCAATGAAGCGTTCGCCGCTCAGGTGCTGGCCTGCCTGAAGGAATTCCAACAAGATGGTGGAGTGGATCCCTCTCGGCTCAATCCCAACGGTGGCGCGATTGCCCTCGGCCATCCCCTCGGGTGCAGTGGCGCGCGCATCATGGTGACGTTGATTCACGAGATGCGGCGGCGCGGCGCTCGATGGGGACTGGCGACCATGTGCATCGGCGTCGGTCAAGGCATCGCCACCATCGTTGAACAATACGGCTGATCGAGGATCAGTCTCGAACTCTTTCGGGGAATAGCGATGGGCTCTCAGCCCACTATGAAAGCTCGAAACGACGTCGCGCAAGATGCCCTCTTGCGCCACTTCTTTTCGAGGAGGGAGGAAGGATAATGGCTGTCGAACAGAAAAAGATCAAGCACGCTGTCGTCAAACCAGGGAAATTGTTCATTGGCGGAGAATGGCGCGACGCCGTCTCCGGAAAGACATTTGAAACGGTGAATCCGGCCACCGGCGATGTGATCACTCACGTGGCCGAGGCGGATGCACCCGATATCGATCTCGCCGTGCAAGCGGCTCGAAAAGCATTCGAGGAGGGGCCGTGGGGACGACTGACGGCTCACGATCGCGGGCGCATCGTCTGGCGCATCGGCGATCTGATCGAAGAGCACGCCGATGAGCTGGCCGAACTGGAGGTACTGGATACCGGTAAGCCCATTCGAGAAGCGCGATACATCGATATTCCCATGGCGGCCAATTGCTTTCGCTACTACGGGGGATGGACGACCAAGATCGAGGGAGAGACGATTCCCGTCGCCGGTCCCTTCTTCAATTACACGGTGCGCGAGCCGATGGGCGTAGTGGGACAGATCATCCCCTGGAACTTCCCCCTGCTCATGGCCGCCTGGAAGGTGGCGCCGGCGCTGGCCTGTGGCAACACCGTCGTGCTCAAGCCGGCCGAGCAGACGCCGCTCTCGGCCCTCCGATTGGGCGAACTGTGCCAGGAAGCGGGCGTACCCGATGGCGTGGTCAATATCGTCCCCGGATTCGGTCCCACGGCGGGAGCGGCCCTGGTCAAACATCCCGAGGTGAACAAAATCGCCTTCACCGGCGAGGTCGCCACCGGCCAGGAGATTATGCGCAATGCCGCCGAGACGCTCAAACCCATCTCGCTCGAGCTGGGCGGAAAATCGCCCAATATCGTCTTCGCCGACGCCGATCTGGATGCCGCCGTGAAAGGCGCCATCATGGGCATCTACTTCAATCAGGGCGAGTGCTGCGCGGCGGGCTCGCGGCTGTTCGTGCAAGACAATATTCACGACGAGTTCATGGAGAAGCTCGTTCAACGGGCCAGGACGCTGCGACAGGGCGATCCATTTGATCCGGAGACGCAGATTGGCGCTCTCATTTCGGAAGAACATATGAACAAGGTGATGGGGTACATCGAGCTCGGTCGACGGGAAGGCGCGAAGCTGGTGGCCGGTGGCCAGCGCCTGGGCGAAAAAGGGTATTTCGTCCGACCCACCGTCTTCGACGAGGTCGATAATGCCATGCGCATCGCCCAGGAGGAGATCTTCGGACCGGTGGTGGCCGTCATCCCCTTCAAAGATGTCGATGACGTCGTCCAGAAGAGCAATGCCGTCATCTACGGTCTGGCCGCGGCAGTGTGGACGCGCGACATCAAGAAAGCCCACACGCTCGCCCGTCAGTTGAAGGCGGGGACGGTGTGGATTAACACCTACAACGTGCTCGACACCACGTCGCCGTTTGGCGGCTATAAGATGAGCGGCTTTGGTCGAGAGCTCGGTCGGTACGCCCTCGACCTCTATACTCAGGTCAAGAGCGTCTGGGTGGATTTGAGCTAGGAGATGGTAACCCTTTGTAGCCCGATAAAGACACGTTTGCGCGCTCACAAGATCTATGGAAGACCGGAACGCCGAAGAATATCGGGCGATGGGAGATCCACCCAATCGTGACCCCATCAGATTCGCGGCACGCGTCATTATCCAGGCAGCGTTGACCGTGTCAGACCAATGACCAAGGAGGTATCGATATGAGATGGAATGTCCTTCTCTTTATGCTCGCAGGGGTTCTCCTCGCTCTGGGCATTCCCCGGGCGGCGAGAGCCCAACTGACCAATGCCACCGTCACGGGAGTGGTCACCGATGAACAGGGCGCGGTTCTCCCCGACGTGCAGATCACGGTGAGGAATGTGGCGACCAATGAAACCCGGCAAGTGATGACCAATCAGAGTGGCCTCTATCGCGTGCCCAACCTGTCGCCGGGAGAGTACGAAGTCAAAGCCGAACGCCAGGGATTCAAGACGGACGTTCGCCGCGACGTCGTCCTTCACGTCGGCGATGTCCTGCGCATCGACTTCGTGCTCCAGGTGGGCACGATTGAGGAGGTCATCACGGTGACCGGCGCCCCGCTGGTCCAGACGGAGGAAGCGCGACTGGCCGGCCTCGTCGCGCCCCGTCAGGTGACCGATCTCCCGTTGAACGGGCGCAACATTTATCAGCTCCCCGTGTTGGAAGCCGGCGTCACGCCATTGAACGCCAACGTCGCCACGCCGACCAACAACAATTCCTATAAGCTGGCATTCACCACGTACGGCAAGCGACTGCGATCGACCAATTACATTCTCGATGGCGTGCCCAATAACAACGACTACATCGGTGGCTTGCCCGCCATCACCCCGACGGTGGATGCCGTCGAAGAGTTCGAGATTCAAACCAGTAATTTCTCCAGCGAGTTCGGACGCAACTATGGAGCCATTGTCAATGTAGTCACCAAATCCGGCGGCAACGCCATCCACGGGACGGCATGGGAATTTCATCGGAATTCGGCGCTGGACGCCCGACGGTTCTTCGACGGGAAAGACCCGGCACCGCTCTTACAGAACCAGTTCGGGTTCTCGCTGAGCGGGCCGATCCGCAAAGATCACACCTTCTTCTTCGTCTCCTATGAAGGCTTTCGCGGTCGCCGCGGCGATAGCGTGTCGTTTCAGACGGAGACGCCGGAACTGCGTCAGTTCGTGTTCCAGACGCGACCTGACAGCATCGCCGCTCAGCTGTTCCGCGACTTCCCCGGCCCACCGCCCATTCCGGGTACGGAGCAGGATATCGGCTCGCCGGCTCCGGGAGAATTCGCCATTGGTCCCCCCGATGGTATTCCGGACATTGCGCTGACCTCGGGAACGGTGAGCGACGCCCGGAACACCGATCAATTCATGATTCGCATCGATCACAACTTCCACGAGGGGCGGGACAAGATCTTCGCGCGCTGGATTCACGAAGACGAGCGCAGCACCGGAGCCGTCCCGTCGGTGAACGCGCCGCTGGAGCACATTGTGCGCGGCTTTCGCCATCCTTTCGATGGCATCTTCTCCGGCGTGGCCGTCGGCTGGACCAAGCTCTTCGGCGCCAATGTGGTGAACGATTTTCGCTTCGGCTTCCTGCGCGTGCGGGCGACGCCCACGGCCAGCCCGGCGGAGATACCCAACATCATCATCGATGACGGAACGGCGGGGTTCGGTTCGACGTTCCTCCTGCCGGTGAACTTCCCCATGAACACGTTCGACTGGAAGGATAATGTCTCGGTGACCGTGGGCAGTCATGGCATCAAGTTCGGCGTGGACGTGACCTATTTCCAGGAGAACAGCGATTTCACCATCTTCGGACGCGGGATGTACGAGTTCGCCAGCCTGCTCGATTTCATCGACGACGAACCGTTCCTGCAAGTGGCCCAGATCGATCCTCAGACGGGCGACTTCACCCGCAACATTCGACACTTTCGCCGCTGGTGGATTGGGGCCTTCTTCCAGGATAGCTGGAAGGTCACGCCTCACTTCACATTCAACTACGGCCTGCGCTATGATCTCTACACGGTGCCCACCGAGCGGGATGGAAAGCTCTCCAACATTATCTTCAACGGCGGCGACGATATTTTCTCTCGCTTCGCTCAGGCCAGCATCGGCCAGGTGAAGGATATGTACGAAGGGGATCACAATAATTTCGCTCCTCGCCTGGGGCTGGCTTGGGATCCCGTTGGCAGTGGCAAATTCGTCATTCGCGCCGGCTTCGGCGTGGCCTACGATCAGATCTACGAAGACGCCTTCGCCGAACCGGCTCGATTCCAACCGCCGTTCAATGCCATTGCCATTGCTCTGCCCATCTTCGGTCTCGGCACGAGTATTTCCTACACTATCCCGGCGACGCCAAGCGATAACTTCCGACTGGGCATGAACGACCGTGGAGGATTGAATGGGTCGCCGATCTTCCCCTTCCTCATCGATCCTCATATCCGCACGGGATACGGGATGGACTGGTTCCTCAACATCCAGTGGGAATTCCAGCCCAACTGGATGATCGAGCTCGGGTACACGGGGAATGCGGCCCGCAAGCTGCTCCGGAGCGAAGACTTCAACCGCGTCAACGGCGACCTGCTGGATGGTGTCGAGGATCGGCTCAATCCCAACTGGGGCAATAGCTTCTATGTGGGCAGCGATGGCAATGCCAACTATCACGGAGCGACCGTCCGGTTGATCAAGCGATTGAGCTCGGGCTACAGCCTGGAAGTCAATTACACCTTCGGCAAGGTCATCGATGAGCAATCGGACCCCTTCGCCGGAGATATTGACAACTTCGGCGTGGGCTACGTGGGTGCCCAGGACATCACCAATCGTTCGCTGGAGCGGGGACGCGCCAACTTCGACGTGACGCATCGATTGGCCATCAACGCCGTCTGGGAACTCCCCATCTTCAGGAATACGGCCGGATGGCGCGGCCAGGTGTTCGGTGGGTGGCAACTGAACACCATCGTCACGCTCCAATCGGGCAAGGCCTTTGGCGTGTTCACCACCGCTCCATTCGACATCGATCCGGCGACGGGCTTGCCCACCGGCGATTTCAACGCCGATGCCGGCGGCGGCACGCAGGGCGGGGCGTACGATCGTCCCAATACGCCGGCATTCGGGAACACCAATAAGGGCAGCAGTCGCTCCGATTTCATCAATGGTTTGTTCAAGGCCAGCGACTTCCCCATTCCGGAAGCGGGAACGGTCGGCGATCTGGGACGCAATACGTTCGAAGGGCCGGGATTCGCCACCGTCGATTTCTCGCTGTTCAAGATCTTTCGATTCCCGGCGCTGGGCGAACAAGGGCGCATCGAGTTCCGTGCCGAGGCGTTCAATCTGTTCAATCGAGTGAACCTGTTCTTGCCGGGGAACGACCTGGCCGATACGCTCACGTTTGGTAAATCGACGCGCACCTTCCCGGCGCGCGAGATCCAGTTCGGCCTCAAGTTCATCTGGTGAAGCGCGAGAGGCCGGGCGCCGAGGGGTGAGACGTCGCCTGAATGGACGTCGCTTGAGCGAGGTCAGACAAGCTGTCGCCCTCCAGCCGGTTGGACGACCGGAAGGGCGGCAGCCTATCCATCGGTCTTCGGGCGATCATCACCTCGCGCCCGCTCGACTGACGGCATGAAGAGGAGAGGTGTGCTGCTACGCATCAGGCGCGTCCTTCGATCTCCATCCGGAGGCTCGCGGTGAAATTCTTCGAGTATTACGCTCCCAAGACGCTGGACGAGGCCATTCAACTCCTGGTGCA
>RFHM01000120.1 GCA_003696865.1 Acidobacteriota bacterium
GCCCGAATAATCGAATTCACACGCTTGACCGATGATGATCGGTCCCGATCCGATGATGAGAATTTTATGTATGTCCCCTCGTTTGGGCATCGGACTGTCGCTCAAATGGGGAGATGATAGGCAACCTCACCCGTTCACACAAGGCACTCCATGACATTTTCCTCTGTCTCGCTAGAGGGACGCCGAAAAAAGAGAATATGCTCATCGCTCGGAGAGAGACGACTCACGGTTGAAGCGCGGATAACCTCAGCGCTGGATCACCGAACAATACGTAGGTATTGATGAGGAAATCGAATGACTCCGTCTGACTGTGCAATTCCATATATCCTCGGGCGGCGGCGGCACCGATTTCGGTTATCCCCTCACGGAACACAGCATCGAAGAACCCCACATCCATCAGGTGATGCCCCGCCGATAACCCCAATCCTGCTCCTCCCCACCAACCGATAGCCCCCTTATCCTTGGCCCGGAGGAGAGATTCGCTGAGCGCCGGGAAGCCGGGGAAATGAAAGAATCCATCAACGCTGCTCAGAGAGAGGACCATGGGCCATCGGTCAGCATTGGTCAGGGACGACAGATCGTTTCGACATTGGCTCACTTCCAAGAGTCGTTCAGCAGCCCACAACTGAATAGCGCTATGCCCCACATAATTCACGATCAATCGTCCCTGATTGATACCGTCACGAATCGCTTGCCTCGCCTCATCGGGATTCGGATGAGTGATGTTGAGATAAATCTTTTCCGCCTCGAATTCGGGAGGGAGATGCTCGTCGGCGACGATATCGGAGAAGAGATCGAACGGGCCGGCTCGATCGGCATTGTCGGCGACGAACATGATCCGACGCGTCCAATCTCCCGCTACTTCGCGTTCGTACTCGAGGATCTTCTCCACCACGGCGCTCGCTTCCTGAGGGGTATTGACCGGCAATCGGCCGATGAACATCTCGGGGAGAACGTCGTCGCCGCGGACCGTCACATAGCTATTCTCGCTGGCTGCCTCGCCCAGGAAGGGGCTCACCATTCTCAAGAACGGCGGGATGAAATTCCGCTCTCCCGTCCCCAGATTATCTTTGAAGTCGAACGTGCCATCGCCGACCAATAAGACGAATGCCGGGGCTGGCGGTCGCCAGTTGGCATAGGCATAGGCTAGAAAATCCCGGATAGCTTCGGGAGCGAAGAGGCCATCATTGAACTCGTCGTACACGTCCTGGACATCAACGATCATCGCGCGGAGCCCTTGAGCCGCTCGCCAATCAGCCAGGGGCGCTACGGCGTCATAGAAATCGCCATGAGTGATGATGAGGTAATCGGCGCCATTGTCCGTCGACCGCAATCGCGAGGGATTGTCGCGAATGATCGCCCGAGGTTTGCGGTATCGATCTGGCGTCAAGAGGAGGTACTCTCGTCGTCCATCGATGACGTCTCGAAATTGGACGGTGATCGCGCTGCTTTTGGTGATCGTCGGATTCACAATTCGCTCGACATGAAACGGGTCGGTAATATCGAAAATGCTCACCATGGGCGACGTGAATCCGGTGATGCGAAATTCCTCTTCCCCAGATTGTGCGCGACTGAAGCGGAACACGTTGTTCTCGGCGACGAATCGCGCCGCATAATCGATCTCGAACCAATCGACGAATCCCTGATCGGTCGCTGCGCCGGTGTCGTTGGGCGCCTCTAATCGAATCACGTTTGTGCCCTCCATCAGCAGCGACTGCGGAAAGGTTACTTCGACGAGATGTTCGGTTGGTCCATCCCAACGAATATCCCCGAGAAACTGATCGTTCAGAAAGAGCTGCAAGTGATGGTCCGGATCGATGCCCGGGATGTCGGTGAGCCCTACCAATCGCGCCCGCAACGTCGCCGAAAAGGATACCGCCGCTACCTGAGAGAGAGAGCACTCGTAAGTCAGCGTCGCCACGTTGGGAGGAAACCAGAAATTCCAATAGAAGTGATCCACCCCCTCGCGCCGAGGAACTAGCGAGCGATAGATATGATCCTCCTCGCGATGCACGGTGCGCCGGAATATGGTGGCCGGAGACGTTCCCTGCGGATCTCCGCGTCTGACCTTCATGCGGGCTCCCCGATCGCCACCGTATGTCAGCCAATAGACGTTGGTGAAACCGTACTTCGAATCGCGTCGTCGACCAAAGAACAAGAGAACATCGCCGGGATTGAAAACGCCATCGTCCTCCCCAATGACCCAGATGGCGACCTCCTTCCCCCGATTGAAAATTTTGAATGTGCGGGGATCAATGGTCGAAACGGGCAACCCCGCCGTTTGCAAATCGGCGTAAGAAATGGCATAGAGCCCATCTTCATCGACCAAAAGTTTATACGCTGGTGACTCTTGCGCCAGGGAATGAGCGCCGCTGACTTCTGATTGTCCTTCCAGAGGCCGCCGCCAGCTTTGAGCGACGCCCGCATTCAAAAAGGCGGCTCGGTAAAATCGCTCCATGAACCCATTCTCTGGGCGTGGGGCGATAGACTCGGCGATCGACTCTCGGGGAGAGGCCGACTCGAAGGTGAGCGTGATCCTGAGGGATCGCACCCAGCGAAGCATCCCTCTCACCGGATTATACTGAACCGGCCTGACGAGTAACCGCACGTAGGCTTGATCCCGAAACCATCCACGATCGCCTAACGCCACCAGAGTCGATGGGAAAAAGGCATCCTGCCCGTAGATGGACGCATCCTCCTCGTAGCTCAATATTGGCGCAGGCAAACTCACTGGAAAAGATGCCAATGCGTCGGGAGGTGGAAAGGCGAATCGGGGCGCCGGCAGAAGCCGCCCGATGGGCATCGTTCGAACCTCCTCGGCCACCACGTTCAATCCTATCCGGGCCTCGGGCGGAATAGCCACCAACCATCCTTTCACCGGCAACCGCGGTGCACCTGGTCGCTCGGTGAAATGGCAACCGCGAAGGCTCACCGAACGATAGGTTGTCTGTTGGAGCTGGACGGTTCCGATGGTGGGATGAGGAAATCGAACGTCAATCTCTAACCGATCCGAATCGGCGTCGAGTATTCGGCAACTGGGGAGAGTGGATAACTGTTGGATCCCTTGGGGGATCGCCTCCCCAGTAATGATGATATACCCGAGGAAAATCCATACGATGATCTCTCGCCTATGCGCCACTGATGGCCACCGCCTCCTTAGTCCGCTATTGTGCTCTCAACCGGACATCGCCACAGGAGATCACTCGATGACCGAGCCGCTCGATTCTGCACGCCCTCAACTGAAGGCCACCGTGCAGGTCGCGTCGCTTTTACCTCCAGCACCAGGATTGCAGACGGAGGCCCGCGCTTCCAGCGGTTGGCGATAGACGATCATCGGTTTCTCATATGGTTTCCGGTCCTTCTCAACGGAGCCGGCTTTCTCGTTGGACTGGGATAAGGTTTTTTGCTCGCTCATCATGCGATGACTCCTTTCTCCTCGAGAACTTGGCGGCGTAACGCGGCCTCTCGTTTACATACTGAGGCACAGGCATGCAAGCTGCCATCCTCCACCAAGGCCAATCCATGACACCGAAGACAAAATGGCTTCAAGTCACAAGACTCACAGACGGCCAGGTTCTCCAGCGTGAGTCTTCCCAATCGATCCCAAAC
>RFHM01000121.1 GCA_003696865.1 Acidobacteriota bacterium
GTTGCTTGTAGGCGATGACGGCCAGCGTCTCCAACGAGGCGAGCGACAGGCGAGCCGCCGGGCGCGTTCGGAGGTAGCGGCGTAACACTTCGTGGTACTGGGGTCGCGTCGACATGCGGTATCCACCGGCAATGCGGCGGATTTCCACCCCCCCTTCACGGGCGTTGAACTCCGCCATCACCTCATTAGCCAGCGCCTCGACGTCCTTAGGGTCGAGATCGCCCAGGATCTCGGCGAGTTGTTTTGCCGTCATGGGTTCCTCGGAGACGAAGATCAGGGCTTCGATAGCCGCTTTGAGGTCCCGGTCATTCTTCGATCCACTCATGGGGTCATCTCCGTCGTCGAGGGTGAAAGATTCACCTTAATGGCGATGATTTGACCGAAGGCGACGTGCTGGACCAGTCGGATGACCGATTCTTTGACCAGTTCCAGCACGGCCAGAAAAATGGTGATGAGCTCTCGCTTGGAGCGGGCTTCTTCAAACAGGGCGGTGACGTCTAACCGATCGGTTCGCTCCAGGCGTTGGCGCAGGTCAGCGATTTTTTCCTCTAACGGGATCTCTTCGCGGGCGATCTCCAGTTGAATCTTCTCCTTGAGGCGTTCCATAGCCCGCCGGAAGGCCTCGAATAAGTCGTAGGTCGTAGCCGCAATCTCCGTCCCCGCCTCTTCGAGATCCCGTGGGGGGCGAGTGAAGACGGCCTGCTCGACTTGAGCTTTGGACCAGAGCATCTCGGCGGCCGCTTTATACTTCTGATATTCCAGTAACTGCTCGACCAACGGGCGCCGAGGATCTTCCTCTTCCGCTTCGTCTTCGGTCAGTGGACTGCGGGGAAGCAGCATCTTCGTCTTGATGTAAATCAAGGTGGCCGCCATGACCAGGAAATCGCTGGCGATCGCGATGTCCATCTCGTGCATCAGCCTCAGGTACTCCAGGTACTGTTCCGTGATCCGAGCGATGGGAATGTCGTAGATGCTGACCTGCTCTTTCTTGATCAAGTGGAGGAGCAGATCCAGAGGGCCTTCGAAAATGTCCAGTTTCACTTTATACGGGTGCGATGAGGATGGGGTGGATTCCTCTAACGGCTCCCCGTTCTCTTCGGGTGTGAAGTGGCGAGGCTCGGTCATATCACAATCCAAGGCGTACGGCAGCGCGAACTTGTTCCATCGTGCGTTCGGCCTCTTGGCGAGCGCGTTGAGATCCTTCCTGAAGGATCCGTTTGACCTCATCGATATTCTGTTCGTAGGATCGGCTCTTTTCGGCAATGGGAGCGATTCGCTTCATGGCGTGCTCGTAGAGCATCCTCTTGCAGTCGATGCATCCGATGCCCGCGCGCCGACATTCGACGTTGACGAGGTCAATCGTCTCTTGAGAACTGTAGATCTTGTGAAGCGAGAAGACCGGACAGACATCGGGGTCGCCGGGGTCGTGGCGTCGGACGCGAGCCGGATCGGTGACCATGGTGCGCATCTTCTCCCAGATGACCTCAGGGGGATCGGTGATCTTGATATCATTGCGATAGCTCTTGCTCATGCGGCGACCATCGGTCCCGACGACGCGAGGATCAGGGGCCAGAAGGGCTTGCGGTTCGGGGAAGATCGGTCCGTAGAACTTGTTGAATCGACGGGCAATCTCGCGCGTCAGCTCGATATGAGGGACCTGGTCTTCGCCCACGGGGACGTAGTCGCCCTTGTAGATCAGGATGTCCGCCGCTTGGAGGACCGGATAGCCGAGAAAGGCATAGTTGTTGAGGTCCTTATCCTTGATTTGCTGACGCGCTTCTTTGTAGGTGGGGACGCGCTCCAGCCAGCCGAGCGGCGTCACCGCCGAGAGCAGCAGATGGAGTTCAGCGTGTTGAGGGACGAGCGACTGAACGAACAACGTGCATCTCTGAGGATCGAGCCCCGCTCCCAGCCAATCACACACCATGGCCAGCGTGTTGGAGCGAATCTCCGAGGTGTCGGCGTAGTCGCTGGTCAGCGCGTGCCAGTCGGCGACGAAAAAGAAACACTCGTAGTTGTGTTGAAGTTCGACCCAGTTCTTGAGGACAGCCTCCAGGTGTCCCAAGTGAAGCTTGCCCGTCGGCCGCATCCCACTCACCACTCGTTCCATAGCTTTCACCTCAATGCCGCATTGATCAGCCAGAAGGCCGGCAGGAAAATGTAACTCAGGATTCCGGTCAACAACAGGATGTAAAGGAGGATGAATCCGTAGGGACGGAGCTGATCGAAGACCTGAGCCGCATGATAGGGCAACAGGTGATAGAGCACCCAGTGCCCATCCAGGGGCGGAATGGGAAGGACGTTGAACACGGCCAACGCGACATTCACCCAGAGCCCGAATCGGAGAATCTGGAATGCGGGATTGGCGAATCCTCCCAGGATTTCGACGGCCAGCCCTTGATTCATGAGAAACAGTTTCAGGCCCACGAAGAAGACGATGGCCAGCAGGAGATTGCTCCCCGGCCCGGCCAACGAGATGTAGATATGCCCTTTCTTGACATCGGTCAACCGCGCCGTATTGACCGGCACCGGTTTGGCCCATCCAATGAGAGGCCATCCGGTGAGAAAGGCGATGACCGGAAATAAGACCGTCCCGAATACGTCGATGTGGGCCAGTGGATTCAACGTCACTCGCCCCATGAGGTAACCCGTATCGTCACCGAAGCGCAGGGCCGTCCAGGCATGAGACGCTTCGTGAAACGAGAGCGAGAAGAGCAGAACGACGAACAACAAAATGAAATCGGCTACGTTTCGCTCCAAGATCCAATGGCCTCCGTTTATTCCCAGTATTCGAGCAGGTAGCCGCGAATGCCCATGGGGAGTCGGTAAATCTCACCCTCAGTGGTCGCCAAGATCATGTTCCCCGCTTCGTCGAAGGCCAATCCGACCAATGTCTTTCCGGCTACGAACACGGTCGCTTCGCCGCCAGGAGTGATGCGGAGAATGCCCCGCCGTCCTCGCCAACTGGCCGCTACATAGAGATTGCCATCCGTATCAAACGCCAACCCTTGAGGACGACCCAAGCCGGAGAAGAATTCTTCGACCACTCCTTCCGGCGAAATCCTATAGATCACTTCATTGCTGGACGCCGTGGGCCCGGTGACATAGAGATGGTCGTCGGGTCCGAAAGCGAGATGATAGGCCGAGACGCTAGGCTCCAGTTCCACGAACGGTTTGGCTTCGCCAATTTCGTTGATGCGGTAGATGACGCCCGTACGATCGCCCACGTACATCGTGCCTTGTCGATCGAAAGCCAGGCCGGTGGCCACGCCCAAATCCTGGGCGAACGGTTCGGCCTCCTTGAACGGGGAGACGCGATAGACGGCGCCATCATATCGGCTGGTGACGAACATCGTCCCCTCGCGATCGAACGCAATGGCCGTCGCATTCATGATATCGTGCAAGAACTCGCTCTTCTCGCCCAGGGGCGAGATGCTGTAGATGGAGCAAGGGACCTTCTGCCCCCGACTCCCGCTATAGGTGACATAAATGTTCCCGCTCTCCGGATCGTAGGCCGGATTGGTCACCGGATGGACCTGGTCGGTCACCAGAAACCCCACGGCAAAGTGGACCGGATCGCTGCGCTCGCTATTGGCCTCCAGGCAGAGCGTTTCTGGATGCTCGAAGGCATCCGAGACCTTGGGGACGGCCACAATGACGCGCCCCGGAGAAGCGCTGACGATACGACCTTCAATCTCGCCGAAGAGCACACGACACTGGCGAAAATCGCTGGTGTCGAAATTCTCACAGGAGATGATCACCTCGCCTTTTTCAATGCCCGCAGTCGGCGAAACATGATGAATGATGGGTTTCATAGCTACCCTGACGAACGGCGTATTCGCAAAGTAGTTTTATATCATAATCGCGCAGCGCTTGGCCAGGGTTGACAAGGGCGCCATCGCGGGGTTCATCGTCGCCGACGAGATCGCGAAGGACCCCGAAAGTCAATACCGCTCGCCCTGATGACGTTCCTATGATCCTGCTGGACGAGCGCGGGGATCTCTTGCTCCTGGCCTTCTTGGTGATGAGACGGCGGCAAAGAGGGGGAGAATCGATATCGGGCGGGAGACGGGCCGGCGAGCGACCCGCCCCCCGCCGAAGCAAGAGGTGATAAAACTCATTCGAGCAGATCAGAGAGGATCTGCTCCAATTCCTCCCTGGTGAACGTCTGGCCGGTATCCAGCTTGGCCGGGACGAGCGGCTGGTCCGGCAATTGATAAACAATGTATCGATGCCCGGTGGCCACATGGCAGGCGTTGCAGGCGTTGACCATGATGTTGAAATGCATCTGGAAGCTGTCCCAATCCTGGTCAACGATGCTCTGGGCCAGCGGCTTCAAGGACGTCTCTTCGAAATTGATGAGCAGCGGCGCCTTACTCGGGCGCGTGGTCTCACCCACTTCTTGAATCTCCACCGCCTCCTTGAGCTGGTAGGCGGCCATGCCCCAGTTGCCTGCCTGGGCCGCATAGTACATGTTGCCCATACGGTTGCTGTACTCGATCATCACCGTCCCCAGCCCCGGCTGGATGCAGGCCAGGGTATCGAGCTTCTCATCCGTCGTCCCCGTGAGCCATGAAGCACAATCTTCGGAGGAGGTGTACGCCACCCCCCCGAACAAGGCCGCGATGACAGCGATGAGGATCCACTTCTTCGTCATATGCTCGTTCCTCCTTTCTCAGAGTTTTCATAATGCCCTATCGGTCTCTCTGCAATTCCCGTACCATGGAACGCGTGGCTCTCTTCATCGAAATGAGGGCTCGCTGGTCGCTGCAGCAGGCTTCGACCATTCGCCTAATCCATTGATAACAAGAACGTTGGATGGGCCAGCGCGGAGACTCCCCGAGTGGTCAATGGATTCTCATCTGGCGAGGCTTGGAGAAGTGCTCAGATGATAGCGCTGGGTTGGGGAATTTTCCCCATTCGTCGAGCAAAAATCCCCACACTCACCCCTCGCCCGGTTCCGTTCGCCCGGGGTGGGGGGCGGGGCCCTTTTCCGGAGTCCCCGGTTTCATCGGCTCCTAGCCATGGCTTGGAGTCATGGAGCAGTGGAGGCGGCTCGCTCGTTGAATAGATGTCGGTCTATGGGCCATGCCGTCTGTAGATGTGAGAAGCTTTTGTCTGGAAATGCTTCGATGGTATAATAAACACCGAAGATCACAGTTCAGGAGGGTGTGGCTATCGGAATCGTTCACGGAAATACGCGAGGCCTGAAACACAGCCAATTACGGCGGCTCCAGAAATTCTATCAGCGCCGCATCCCGCCGCATATGATCATCACCCCCGAGGTGGCCCGGCAACTGACCGAATTGTCCAAGGAGATTCATCGCCAAATCGGCCTCCTCATCGATCGAAAAGGGCGCGTTGAGTATGTCATTGTTGGTGATGCGCATCAGATCGTTCTCCCCGATTTGAAGCGCGGACGCGTGGCGGGCGGGCGATTTCGCGGCTTACGGTGTGTCCACACCCATCTCAGAGGGGAGGAGTTGACCCGGGACGATCTCACCGATCTGGCGCTCCTGCGTCTGGACCTGATGGCCTCTATCGATGTCACGGCGTCAGGGTTGCCGGGATACGTTCGATCGGCGCACTTGATGCCCATCAAGCCCGATGGAGATGCGGGCGGCGGCGGAGGGGAGTCCCTTCGGTGGGTCTTCCTGGAGCCCGCCCATCCCAGTCAACTCAATGTCGATTTCATCGCCCTCATCGAGTCGTTGGAGGAGGAATTCGCCCGCAATCGCCAGCCCGCCTATGCCCACGATGAGCGAGATCGCGCCATTCTCGTCCATGTGACGACGGGGAGCCTGGCCGAGGCTCAGGAGTCGATGGAGGAGTTGAGGGAATTAGCCGATTCGTGCGGCGTCGTGGTGCTGGATACCTTCATTCAGCGGCGCAAGACGCTCGATCCCAAGTTCCTGCTGGGGAAAGGGAAGCTCGAGGAACTGGTCATTCGAGCCCTCCAACTGGGTGCGGATATGATCATTTTCGATCAGGATTTGACTCCGGCGCAGGTCCGATCGATCAACGAGGCGACCGATCTCAAAGTCATCGATCGCACCCAGCTCATCCTGGACATCTTTGCCCAACGGGCGCAGTCCCGCGAGGGGAAAATACAGGTGGAACTGGCCCAGTTGAAGTATCTCCTGCCGCGATTGACCGAAGGGGATACGGGCCTCTCTCGCCTGACCGGTGGCATTGGAGGGCGTGGACCCGGTGAGACGAAACTGGAGGTGGATCGGCGGCGGGTTCGCGCTCGCATCGCCCAACTGGAACACCAGATTCGGCAACTGCGGACGCAGCGCGATGTGCGTCGCGCCCGACGTCGCCAGTATCATCTGCCCATCATCTCGATTGTCGGCTACACGAATGCGGGGAAATCGACCCTCCTCAATACGCTCACTCGCGCTCACGTGCTGGCCGAAGAGCGTATGTTCGCGACCCTCGATCCCTGTAGTCGGCGGCTGCGATTGCCGCGCGAGCGCGAAGTCATCATTTGTGACACGGTTGGATTCCTTCGCGATCTCCCTCCCGATCTGGTCAATGCATTTCGGGCCACGCTGGAAGAGATCGCCAGTTCGGATTTGATCGTCCATCTGGTCGATGCCAGTAGTCCCAATCTGGACCGTCATATGGAGTCCGTCCAGCGGACGCTCGATCAGTTGGGGTTGAGCCACATCCCGCGGTTACTCGTGTTCAACAAGCAGGACAAAGTCCCCCCCGACGTGATGCGCAATTTGTGTCGCCTTCATCGAGCCATCCCCATCTGTGCGCTGGATCCGGGGACACTCGGTGAGTTTCTCGATGCGGTAGAGAGGTTTCTCGCCGCCGAGAAGGGCCAACCGGCGCCCCAGACGACCGTGGAGTGGAGCGTCTGACTGTGAGGATCTTTTCATGTATCAGAGACTGCCCGGGAGTGTTCTGATTCGGCGCGCAGAGCGATGGCTGAGGACCGGTCTGTCGCCGGGCGCGAGGTTGGGGCTGGGGCTGGCTCTCTTCCTCTTCGCGACGGTGACGGCGCTGTTGATCTCCCGCATTCCCTTGCGGAGTTTGCCCGAATATCAAGTGGGCGACATCGCTCGAACGGAGATCAGTACGCCGGTGGAGTTGATCGTCGTTGATCCGGAGCGGACGCGCCGGCTCCGTCAGGAGATCGCCGATAAAGTCCCTCCCATCTTCCTGTACAACCCGAGCGTCGTCGAGGAGGTAGTGGAGCAGTTACGCCGTACTTTCGAGCGCACGCGCCTGGCATTTCTCGACGCGCTGGAATCGACCTTTGGGCGCCGATCGTTGACCGCGCGGGAAACGGCGTCTCGATCGTTTCGCCGATTCTTGCGCTCATTCCAGGCCGAGCATACTTCGTTTCCGGTGAGTCTCGCTTTGGCCCAAGCGTGGGCGCGGGGCGAATCGGGCCAGGATGTGGGCGACCATCTCACCGTCAAGTTGCGGGGGATGATGGGACACTACATTCGCCCCGATGCTCTGCCCCCAGACATACCGGTCGCCCCGTCGCGCGTGCGCGTTCTTCCCGTGGTGGATGGCCAGGTCTTGCCCAGTCTGGAACGCATTGAGCAAGGTCCTCTCGTCGGTTGGGATGCGCTCTATCCGCTCTCTCAGGCTCGGGCCGAACTCCTGAAAAGTCTCGCCCCGGACGAACGTCCCTACGGAGCGTTCCTGACAGCGCTGATGAAGCCGAATTGCACCTACGCCGCTGAGTTGACTCAACGGGTGCGGGCGCAACGAACCAACCAGATCACGGCCACGCAGCGCTATGCCCCGCGTCAGGTCATCGTCCAACGTGGCCAGACGATCACTCCTCTGGTGAAGGCGGCCATCGATCAACTCCGAGCACAAACGGCCAGTAAACGAAGTGGCCGCCGATTTGCCGGTCTATTGGCCATCTCCTTCATCCTCTTCATGACCTTGTGGCGATTCGCCAAGCGCACGCGGATTTACTCGCTCACGCCGACCAAGATTTTTCTGCTCGTCGGTTTGGCCGTGACGCTGCAAGTCGCCGTGATCCGCTTGGGTATTGAGCTCTCGGACATCGTCGGGTATCGATTCTTTGGCGACATCGACTCTCCCCAGGCATACCAGTATGCCATTCCCTTCGCCGCCGTGGCGCTGGTGGTCGTCCTGTTGTTGGAAGCGCGCATCGCCGTGGTCGTAGGGCTCGTGGCCAGTTTATTCACCCTCTTGCTGACCGAAGATGCCACTCTGACGACCTATGCCGCGGTGAGCAGTGTCGTGGCCGTTCATGGAGTCGGTCGCTACCAGCAGCGCGGCGCCCTCACCAATGTGGGAATGATGGTGGGAGGAGTCAATGCGCTCATGGCGGTCATTCTCATGATGGTGAACATTCAGCCGCTCGTCTTGGGTCCCGTCCTGTTCAGCATGGGATTTGGTTTCATGGGAGGAATCTTCGCCGCCGCCCTGGCCTCGTTCATGTTGCCTCTCGGGGAGTCGCTGTTCGATATTCCTACTGATGTGAAGTTGCTGGAACTCTCCAATGCCGAACTTCCGCTGCTCAAGCGCCTGGCCATTGAGGCCCCGGGAACGTATCAGCATTCGTTCATTGTGGCTACATTAGCCGAAGCCGCGGCCAAAGCAGTGGGAGCCAATTCCCTGTTGGTGCGCATCGGTTCCTATTATCACGACATCGGGAAACTGTCCAACCCTCAAATGTATGTGGAGAACCAGCGCCGCCATTTCAATCCTCATGAGTTATTGACGCCGGAGGAGAGCGCCAAAGTGATCATCAGACACGTCACCGAAGGTATCCGCATGGCCGAAGCCGCCGGGCTCCCCAGACCGGTGATCGATCTCATCCCGCAACATCATGGGACACGTCGGCTTCATTACTTCTACGTGAAAGCTAAGCGGTTGGCCGAAGCTAAAGGAGAGCAGGTCGATGAGCGCCTGTTTCGCTATCCAGGGCCCAAACCGCGATCCATCGAAGCTGCCATCGTGATGATGGCTGATAGCGCCGAGGCTTCGACGCGGTCGCTGAGGGAACCGACGGTGGAGAATATCGAGCGTCTGGTGAACAAGGTGATCGATTCCATCGTCACCGATGGGCAACTGGACGAATGTAACTTGCGCATGCGCGATGTGAAGATCATCAAGTCCAGTTTTATCGATACATTGTCCAATCTCCATCATCATCGCATTCAATATCCGGGATTCACCGAACGGGATCTGGCGCCACTGCCCTCGGCGGATTACGAAGCCGTTTGGATCGAACCTACGGGGGAAACGTCGACCCAGGACTCTTCACCGTCGCCGGGGAGTAATTGACAACCTCGTAAGGACGGGTAGAATTATCGGGCGTTGCGACAATGTCGATGATGAGCGTGCTCACGGGGATGGTGGGGTGGTTTCTGGTCTGGCAGGCGCCGGTGATGTCTCACGGGGCCTTGCCCAGGATTGTTCAGAGAGTATTGGGCGGTCAAGGGAGACCGGGAAACCTCAGCTATCTCTACACGCTCGACGCCTTCGATTGGATTATCATCGGGAGTTATTTCACCATCCTCATTCTCCTGTCCATCTATGGTGCCTATCGCTTTCGCCTGGTCTATCTCTTTCTTCGCTACCGCCACCTCAGGCCGCGGCCTCGCGGATATTTCCCCGAACGGCAATTGCCCCGGATCACCGTTCAACTCCCCATGTTCAACGAGATGTATGTCGTCGAACGGCTGCTGAAGGCCGTGACCTCGCTCGATTATCCGCGCCATCTGCTCCAGATCCAGGTGCTCGATGATTCGGTGGACGAGACAGTGGAGATTGCCCGTCGCGAGGTCGAGCGGTATCGGGCCGAAGGATTCGATATCGTATACATTCATCGAGATCACCGGGAAGGGTTCAAGGCCGGCGCATTAGCCCATGGATTGAAATCGGCCACCGGCGAGTTCATCGCCATCTTCGATGCCGATTTCATTCCCCGACCGGATACACTGCGAAAGATGATTCACTTCTTCACCGATCCTCGGGTGGGCATGGTGCAGATGCGCTGGAGTTACATCAACGCCGATTATAATCTGCTGACGCGGCTTCAGCAGATCATGCTCGATGGCCATTTCGTCGTCGAGCAGGTGGCTCGGAGTCGGGCCAACGGCTTCTTCAATTTCAATGGAACGGCGGGCATGTGGCGCCGCACGGCCATCGAGTGGAGCGGGGGATGGCAGACCGATACGTTGGCCGAGGACACTGATCTGAGCTACCGCGCCCAATTGCTGGGATGGAAATTCGTCTACCTGCTGGAGGAAGACGTGCCTTCGGAACTCCCCGTCGATATGAATTCATTCAAAGTCCAGCAGCGTCGGTGGGCCAAGGGCGTCCTGCAGGTGGGACGGAAACTCATCGGTCGCATTTTCCGTACCGATTTGCCTTGGAGGGTGAAGCTGGAATTGTTCTTCCGATTCACCAATAACGCCAACGCCCCGTTGATCGTGCTCCTCAGCCTTCTGCACTGGCCGGTGCTCATCGTTCGATTCAGTCAGGGATGGTTTCATCTGGTCTTATTGGATGCCCCCGTTTTGCTCTTCGCCACCGCTTCGGTCATCACCTTTTATGCTGTAGCCATCCGGCATTTGTATCCCGATTGGAAGAAGCAGGCGCGCTATCTTCCGCTGGTGATGGCCTTGGGGTTGGGCATGGCGATCAATAATGCCCGGGCCGTGATGGAGGTGTTATTGGGTCTCCGATCCGCGTTCGCTCGTACGCCCAAACTCAAGATCGAGTCGCGCCGCGATGAGTGGCGTGGGAAGAAGTATTTGTTCGGAAACGATCTCCTCTCGTTGGCCGAATTGGGGGTGGCGATCTACTTTGTGGGAACGGTCGCCTATGCCGTGAAAATGCAGATCTGGGGAACGATCCCCTTCCTCTTACTTTTCCTTCTCGGTTATGGATTCACGGGAACGGTGTCTCTGGCCCAAGGGCAGCGCCTCGTCCATCGGGCCCCATCCCATGCCGGTTCGGACGAGCGATTTCATCTATGAATTCCATGCTCGTACCAGGCGCGCGACGCTCATTCTCGAGAAGGGAGAGATTGGCTCTCTCTGTGAGAGGGCGGTTCGCCGATGAGCGTTCCCTTGTTTTTTCGTCGTTCCCGAAAGATGGAGACGGCGGCGGAGGTGGTGAGGGGAAGTGGATCGCCTCGGCTCGCCGAGGCTTGTCGATCCGATGATGAGCGAAGAGAGAGACGCGTCCATGACTCCGCAGTCATTTGAGGCGCTGGAATTTGGCGCCCTCCGCCAACTGCTGGCCGAGCGCACGCAGACTCCCATGGGTCGGCAGCGCGCGCTGCAATTGATGCCTTCTGTTGATCGAGCGCGCGTGCTCCGTGATCTGCGACGGACGAGCGATGCCGTTCAGTTTCTCAGTCACGATGGGGAATTCGGGTTGGGTGGTCTCTGTGATCCCCGTCAGATGTTGGGGTTGCTCAAGATTCGAGCGGCGAGCCTGACGCCGATGCAGATCCTCGATCTCATTCGCCTCATCGAAGCGGGACAATCACTGCGTCGCCGGTTCCTCGGTCAGGGATCTCGGTATCCCTCTCTCATGGAACTGATTCGAATGTTGCCCGATCTTCAATCGTTGTTGAGGAAACTCCATGGCAAGATCCTTCCCGATGGTCAGATCGATGATCGGGCGAGTCCGACGTTGGCCGAGATTCGACGGGGCATTCAAACTCTGCGCGCTCGGCTCCAACGACGGTTAGAGACTATCCTGCGGCGCACTCCTTCGGCATTCATTCAGGATGAGCTCATCACCATTCGCAATGAGCGATATGTGATCCCCGTTCGCGTCGAACATAAAGGACAGGTGGCCGGCGTCGTCCACGCCGCTTCGTCCAGCGGGGCCACCGTCTTCGTCGAGCCGCTGGAGACGATCGAACTCAACAACGAGTTGGTCGAGCTTCGCGAGCAGGAAGAGGTGGAGATCGCACGCATTCTGGCGGAATTGACCGACCATCTGCGCACCGAACTGGCCGCGATTGAGCGGCTCGCCGCGCTCATTGCTGAAATCGACCTCATTGGCGCCAAGGCCCGATTGGCGCGAGACTTCAACTGCTGTGAGCCTGTGCTCACCGAAAGTTTGGAGTTGAGGCTCGTCGACGTGCGACACATATTGTTGGAGGAGAGTCTGCGGCGGCAACATCGCCCCGTCGTGCCGATCTCGCTGCATCTGGA
>RFHM01000122.1 GCA_003696865.1 Acidobacteriota bacterium
AATCGAATATGAACTGGTGCGGGACCTGAGCATCGGCATCGGGTATCTGGGCGTGCACGGATTGAAGATTCCCAACGCCGGCGTTCAGTTGAACGCCATTCCGTCGGGCACGCTCCCTAACGGCAAACGCCGATATCGCTCTCATCCCGGATTCGGCATCGTGCAGATGGCCTTTCCCGGAACGGACTCCGTATATCATGGCGGATTCGTCACCGTGCGGAAGCGCTTCAGTCACGGTCTTGGCGTTCATCTCAATTACACGTTTTCCAAGACGCTCGATTTTCCCACCGGCTACACCTTCCGGGACGTCTTCGAAGACCCGTTGGACATCGGTCGCGACTGGGGACTCTCCAATCAGCACGTCGGACAGCGGTTCATCCTCACCATTAATGGCGAAGGCCCCGATCGCTGGTGGTTCACGCGCGGATTCAAGCTGGGGTTGATCGCCACTCTACAGAGTGGTCGCTACGGCACCATCTTTGCCGGGTTCGACGTCAACAGCGATCTGGAATTCGGGACCGATCGCGTCGGCCTCATCGGGCGTAATACCTATCGCGGAGACAGTTTTCAGCAGATCGATCTGCGCCTGGCGCGCCGTATAAAGATTAACGAGCGGATCGCGCTCGAGCCGCTCATCGAGTTCTTCAATCTATTCAATCGTCCCAATGTGACCCAGGTGGACACCGTCTATGGGGCGGCGGAATTCATCGGCCCGATACCTCGGCATTACAAAGATGGCGTCGCCGGAGCGCTTCCCAGTTTCGGGCGACCGGCGGGCACGGGCCCGGCCCGACAGATTCAGTTTGCGCTCCGCGTGAGCTTTTGAGGGAGAGGAAGGAGGACACGACCACATGAACGAAAAAAGCGACCGAGCGCGGCTTCGGGATGGAACGCCGTTGGAGGATCTGGTGCGCATCGACGACGGCCTCATTGCCGCTCGCGTCTTCACCGATCCGGAGATCTATGAGTTGGAGCTGGAGCGCATCTTCCTTCGCAATTGGGTGGCCGTGGCCCACGAGACGGAGATCCCTAACCCGGGCGATTACGTCACTCGTTGGATTGGCGAAGATCCGGTCATCGTCGTGCGCGATAAGGACGGCGAGGTTCACATCCTGCTCAACAGTTGTTCCCACCGGGGCGTGGAAGTCTGCCGGGCCTCCCGGGGGAACGTCTCGCAACTGGTCTGTCCCTATCACGGATTCCGGTACAAACTCGACGGCGAGCTGGCCAGCATTCCCTCTCACAAAGAGGCCTACGATGGACGCCTGGACAAGACAAAGTTCCATCTTCATCGCGCGCGGGTGGGAACCTATGGAGGCCTCATCTTCGGCACCTGGGATGCGCAGGCGCCGCCGTTGGAGGAGTACCTGGGCGATATGCGCTGGTATCTCGATCTGTTGCTCAACCGGACCGAAGGCGGCGTCGAGGTCGTCGGTTCTCCCCATCGGTGGGTCGTAGAGGCCAACTGGAAGACGGGCGTGGATAATTTCATCGGCGATGGATTGCATACCTTCATGGCTCATCGCTTCGCCGTGGAGTTAGGGGTTCTGCCCGAAGATCCGTTGATCGGATGGTTTGGCTACCATATCAGCGTGGGGAATGGGCACGGTTTGGCCATGGTGGGAGCGCCCGAGCGCATTCCGCTACCCCCCTATTTGGGCCTTCCCCAGGAATTGTGGCCTCATTTCGAGCGATCGCTCACCCCGGAGCAACGGCAGGTATTCGAGAAAACGGGGACCATTCACGGCAGCGTCTTTCCCAACCTGTCGCTGTTGAACACGACGACCATTTCCACCGAAGAGGGCGTGCCTCGCGTTCCCTTTCTCACCCTCCGAGTATGGATACCGCGCGGGCCACATCGCATGGAGATTCTGTCCTGGTTCCTCGTCGAAAAAGAAGGTCCCGACTGGTACAAGGACGCCTCTCGCAAGAACTATGAGCGAACGTTTGGCATGACGGGAACATTCGAGGAGGACGACACCGATGTGTGGATCTCGTTGACTCGGGCCAATAAAGGCGCATATGCCCGCCGCCACCAGGTGTTCAATTACGAGATGGGGCTCCATCGAGAACCGCGGCCCAAAGCCGAGTGGCCGGGCCCCGGTGCGGCCTATTATGGCGATTATTGTGAAGCCAATCAGCGCTGTTTCTTTCAGCGCTGGCTCCAGTGCATGACGGAGGTATAAGATCGATGGCATCCGCGTTCCTCCCGCCGGCCGATCCGTTGTATCAACAGGTGATCGTCTTCCTCTACGAGGAAGCGCGATTGTTAGACAACTGGCGATTGGAAGAATGGCTCACCCTGTTGGCCGATGACATCGTCTACCTGATGCCCGTGCGGATCACGCGGGAGAAGAATCGAGGGTCGGAGTTCGACGAGGATCTCTATCATTTCGAGGAGAATCTGGCCTCGCTCAAGACGCGGATCAGGCGATGGGAAACGCAATTCGCCTGGGGCGAGAATCCCCCACCGCGCACGCGACGCTTCTTGAGCAGCATTCTCGTCGAGCGAGGCGATGGCGAAGATGAGCTGAAGGTGACCAGTAGTCTGCTCCTCATCCGCAATCGAGGAGATGCGCCCGAGGTGAGCTTCCTCTCGGCGGAGCGGCAGGATGTGATTCGTCAAACTCCTGATGGCCTCCGGCTCGCCCGTCGCGTCATCCTTCCCGATCAATCGGTGCTGGGACTGGAGAGTTTGTTCATCCTCTAGGTCCAGTCCCCGGGATGGCTTGGTCAGAGTCGATGACGGTGGAGAAGAAGATTATGAGGCGATTGGTGAAAAAAACGTGGGTGACCGTCCTCGCAGGAGGATGTGTGTTCTGCTCGATCATCGCCGAGGCGCAAACCGGTGGCGCTACGCTCGAGGGAAGCGTTCGCGATCCGGCGGGAGCCGTGGTCGCCGATGCTCATATCATTGTTCGCCATATAGCCACCAATCGACGCTTGGAAACGGTGACTAACGAGAGTGGCGTCTATCGTCTGGGGCCGATGCCTCCAGGAACATATCAGGTGCGCGTGGAAGCGCCGGGATTTCAACCGTTGGTCGTCGATGACGTGACATTGACCGTGGGTCAAACGGCGACGCTCGATCTCACCCTCCAGGTGGAAGCGCTGACCGAGGAACTGGAAGTCCGTGCCGAGATGCCGCTCGTGGAACCGACCAAGACGGAGTTGAGCGCCATCATCGATCAGACGCGCATCAATGACCTGCCCATCAGCGGGCGTCGGTTCACCGATTTCGCCCTGCTCACGCCGTCGGTCACCTTGGGCCGAAGCATCACGCCGGGAGCCAATGGTCCGTTTCAGGAGCAGGTGACCAAAGTGTCTTTTGGAGGACTGGCCGAGAATCATTCCAATTTCTTCGCTCTCGATGGAGCCGACCATAACATCAGCGTCTCCGGCTTTCAACATTTAACGCCGTCGCAGGAAGCGGTGCAGGAATTCCGCGTCATCCAGTATAACTACAGCGCCGAGTACGGCCGGGCCATGGGAGGCATTGTCAACATCGTGACCAAATCGGGCACCAACGAGTTTCATGGCTCGGTCTATGAATTCTTCCGGAATGACGCCTTGGATGCCCGCAGCATCTTGAGCGCTCCGGGATTCAATGTGCTGCGACAGAATCAGTTCGGGTTCACATTGGGTGGGCCATTGATCGGCGATCGGTTCTTCTTTTTCGGTAATTACGAAGGACAGCGCCGGGCTCAATCGCCCGTCTATAATCGTTTTCTGTTGGATAATCTGGACGCCATCAACGCCGTCAAGGCGTCGATCGGGTTGAGTTCGGAGAATCTCCGGCAACTCCGGGTCAACGACTACGATCAGTTTCTGATCAAGCTCGATGGATCGCTCACCCCCAAGACCCATGCCATGCTGCGCTATAACTTCGTCGATCAGGATAATCGGAATCAACCCGGCGCGCCGGGGAACTTCGGCGCTCCATCGACGTTTCGCACCAATCCCATCCGGGATCAATCGATCGTATTCAGCGCCGTCACCACCCTCTCATCCAGTGTGGTGAACGAAGCGCTGGTTCAGTACTCGCGGCGCAGCTTCCACTTCGACGCCGTCATAGCCGAACCGCACCTGGAGATTCCCAATCTGTTCTCCTTGGGGCGGCAAATCGGGCCCGCCGATTTCTATCGCGAGACGCGATGGCAATGGGCCGATACGGTGAGCATCCTGCGCGGGAGTCACGGATTGAAGTTCGGTGCCGATGTGAATCACATCGGAGACGTCCTCACCTGGGCCATCACCATGAATGGGTTCGCTATTTTCGAACCGGAGAACTTTTTCCGCACTCCACCGTTGCCCACCATCTTCATGGTCGGTGTCCCTCGGGCGCTCCGCGGTCAACCGTTCCAGCGGCCCGTCGATTGGACCATCCTGTTTCCCACCGAGGAATTCAGGCGCGCCGCCGAGATCGACTACGCTCACAGCACCTTTGATGGATTCTTCCAGGATAGTTATCGCCTCTCGCCGAGCTTCACGCTCAATTTCGGTCTTCGATATTTTGTGGAGACACGCGGTCGCTTCTCCTACGACAACGATTATAACAATGTCCAACCGCGATTCGGGTTCGCCTATCGATTAGGGGAATCTGGGCGAGGCGTGTTACGCGGTGGATTCGGCATATTTCACGGCATTCTCCCCTGGTTCATCCTGATGGATAGCAACGTGCAGGGAGGACGACTCGATGATAGCGACGTCATCTTCTCGGCCGATCTGGTGGGAGACAATCCCAAGGGGGTCACCGTCGGTCCGCTCCCCGGTCCGTTGTCGCAATTGAGCTTCCTCAATTTCGTCACCAAGGGAGAATATCCCACCATCGCGCTCATCCAACATTTGTTCGGTCGATCGGTGCGGGACTGGGTCAATCCTTATGCTGAGCAGGGGAGCTTGCAGCTCGATATTCAGATTCAAAAGGATTGGAAGGTGGGATTGAATTATCTCTGGGTGCATGGGCTGAAGCTCCCGTTGTCGAGCCAACGCAACGCCTTCTTTGTCGGCCGCGCGCCCAATGGGAAGGCGCAGTATATTCCCGCCGACCTGCGGTTCGGCTTTTACCAGGCGAGTTCTCAATCGAACACCTCCATCTATCATGGGGGGACGCTGTCGGTGGAGAAGCAATTCACCCATCATTTCGGTCTCACCGCACACTACACCTATTCGAAGACCATCGATCTGGTATCGGCGCTCAGTTTCAAAGATCTCGCCGAAGATCCGATGAATTTTCGCTTGAGTCGAGGACCATCGAATCAACATCTGGGCCATCGGTTCGTGCTCACGTTTCTCGGCGAGACGCCGGATCGAGGTATATTCAGGAATTTCAAGTTCGGCGTGATCGCTACTCTGGAGAGCGCCCGGTTGTTTACGCTCTTCTCCGGGTTGGACACCAACGGAGATCTGGAACCGGGGCCCGATCGCGTGGGCATCATCGGGAAGAACACTTACCGAGGAGACGATTTCCGCAGCGTCGATCTGCGCGTCGCCCGGGTGGTCAGGTTCAATGAGCGCGTTCGCGCTGAACTCATCGCCGAGTTCTTCAACCTGTTCAACACGGTCAACGTGACCGAAGTGAACACCGTTTACGGAGCCGTCGATTTTTTGCCCGGGCTTCCCATCCCTCGTCGGTTCGGCGATGGGATTCCCGGAGCCATTCCCAGTTTCGGGACGCCCGCTCAGGTGGGCAATCCTCGTCAGATTCAGTTCGCCATTCGCCTGACGTTTTGAGAGGGTCGCTCATGAGGTTCACATCGATTGAGGAGGATAGAATCACAAGGCACGAGGTGCCATCTGACATGGTTCATCTTTGAAGGAGGGGATCATATGGGAGAACAACGCAAATTCATCACCTATTTGGATTCCATGAGTCCACCACCTCGCATCCAGCCCATGAAGTGGACTCGAGAAGAGATTTACGAGAAACTCGAACAACTGCGTAAAGCGCCGAAAAAAGACCCCCGCGCCGGAACGGTCGCTTCCCTCTACAATCCGTCCACGGGAAACGTGATGGGGACGACGCCGAGCATCCTGGCCGGATTCCAGTGGATCGAGCCGGGAGAGCATGGTCAGGCTCATCGGCATACGTTTGCCGGCATTTACTATGTGGTACGCGGTCGAGGATACACCGTCGTCGATGGTCAGAAGATCGAGTGGAAAGAGGGCGATGTCCTCTCACTCCCCGCCTGGAGCTTCCACGAGAATGTGAACACCGATCCCAACGAACCGGCGATTCTCCTCGGCGTGTTCGACTTGCCCTTGATGATGGGATTACGAACCATGCTCGAAGAGGAGCTGGAGGGGGGGTATCAGGAGATCAAACAGGAGGTGTAGCCATGGCCGAAGCAAAACCGAAGAAGAACCCGTTCCAACAAGAATATGGCCATTTCATTGGTGGTGAGTGGGTGGCTTCGGAATCGGGCGAAACGTTCGAGGCCATCAATCCGGCCACCGGAGAAGTTCTGGCCCGCGTACAAGCGGGCAACGACCGGGATGTCGATCGAGCGGTGAAAGCCGCTCAGGAGGCCTTCGCGACGTGGGGGCGGACGCCGGCCGCCGAGCGAGAACAGATCCTCCTGGAGATCGCCAATCGCCTGGAGAAGCGAAAAGAGCAGTTCGCCCTCATGGAGACGCTGGGCAACGGAAAGCCGATTCGCGAACCGCTGTTTTTCGATATCCCGTTCTGCGTCGATCATTACCGCTACTTCGCCGCCACGACCCGCATGCTCAACGGCGAGACCATCCCCGTGGGCGACGACGTCGTCCTCATCTATCACGAACCGCTCGGCGTAGTGGGGCAAATCATTCCCTGGAATGCGCCGCTGGCCATGGTGGCGTTGAAACTGGCGCCGGCGCTGGCCGCCGGGAATACGGTGGTGCTGAAGCCCGCCGAGCAGGCCTGTCTCTCCGTTCTGGAGTTCGTCAAGGAGATCAGCGATCTCGTGCCCCGAGGAGTGATCAACGTCGTCACCGGCTTTGGCCCGACGGCGGGCGCTCCCTTGGCCCGGCATCCGGGGGTCAATAAAGTGGCATTCACCGGCGAGACGGTCACCGGTCGCCTCATCATTCAATATACTTCGGAGAACATCGTGCCGGTGACCCTGGAACTCGGTGGTAAGAGTCCCTTCATCGTGTTTCCCGATTGCGATCTGGATCAAACCATCGAAGGGTTGGCGCTCAATCTCTGCGTTCAGGCCGGGCAGATGTGCGCTCAGGGCTCGCGGGTCTTCGTTCACGAGGACATTTACGATACATTCGTGGAGAAAGCCGTCGACCGCGCCCGCCGAATCCGCATCGGCGATCCCACCGACCCGCAGACCGAACTGGGACCGCTCGTCTCTCAAGAGCAACTGGAGAAGGTGCTCAACTATATCGAGATCGGCCAGCAAGAGGGGGCCAAACTCCTCTGTGGTGGTGGTCGTCCTCAGGGTGAGCAATTCGCCAAGGGATTCTACGTCGAGCCGACATTGTTCGGCGAGGTGAAGAATTCCATGCGTATCGCTCAGGAAGAGATCTTCGGTCCCGTATTGGGTATTCTCCGTTGGCGCGATTACGATCGTCTGATCGAAGAAGCCAACGATGTCATTTACGGTCTGGCCGCCGGAATTTGGACCAGCAATCTCAAGCTGGCTCACGAGACGGCGCGACGGTTGCAGGCGGGCATGGTGTGGATCAACCGGTATTACAATTTCAAGAGCGGAGCGCCCATCGGTGGCTATAAGAAGAGCGGCTTCGGCCGGGAAGCGGCGTTGGAGACGGTGAAGTATCACTATTCGCAAACCAAGAGCGTGGTGCTCGCCTTTGGCGAACCGCACCATTGAAGGAGGTGATCGGCATGTTAGCTGTGGCGGCCAAAGAGGGCGTATTTTTTCTCTGGAAAGGTCAGGGCCAGCGGTGGCATCGATTGGGGCCGACGCTCCCGGGGAAGATGATCATGGCCATGGCCACCGATGCCGAGCGGCGGACGGTGTACGTCAGCAGCTACAAGGAGGGCGTATTTCGAACCGCCGATTATGGGCAGACCTGGGAGGATATCACCCATGATCTTCCGTTCACAGATGTCCGCGCGCTGGCCGTGAGCCCTCACGATCCGCATACGGTATATGCGGGCACGGAACCGCCGGGCGTGTTCGTGCGCCGAGAGGATGAGCCGCACTGGACCGAGTGCGGCAATCTGCGCCAGCATCCCAAAGCCAAGGAATGGAGCTTTCCCGTGCCGCCTCGTGTGCCCCACGTGCGCACGCTGGAGGTGAGTCCCCGTGATCCTCGGGTGCTCTATGCGGGGATCGAAGTGGGATCGTTCCTCATCAGTCACGATGGTGGCGAGCATTGGGAAGCGGCCGAGGGGATCGGTCACGATATCCATCGATTGATCATTCATCCGGCCAGGCCCGAACGACTCATCGTGGCCACTGGAGACGATACTCCACCGTATAAGCAACTCGGTGGCTTCGGCATCTATCGCAGCGACGATGGGGGACGGAGTTGGCGACAAGCCAATGACGGACTGGATTTCCGTACCTATTGTGAAGATGCCATCGCTTTTCATCCCGGGAATCCCGATGTCCTGTTCCTGGCTGCTGCTGACGGCATTCCCCCGCGCTGGGCCTCGATGAGCAAGCTGGCCGTCGGCGTGTTGACCGGTCACGTCTATTTCCTCAGTCCGTCGAAACTGCGACGGCGAAAAGGGGCCGATGTCGTCCTGTTCCGTAGCCACAATGCCGGCGAGCGCTGGGAACCGATCATGAACGGTTTGCCCGAGCGGTTGTTCGATATGGTCTGGGCGCTGGATGCCGGTCCCGCCGATGGGGGAGTGGGCGTCTATTTCGGCACGACCGGCGGCGATATCTATGCTACCGATGATCAGGGAGCATCGTGGCACAAAATTGCCGAGGGACTCAAAGGGATCAGTCACCTGAAAGTCCTTGGCGATCGCCAATGAGACGAAGGAGGGAACATGGATGCCGCTTTGTTCTATGAAGTGGGGAAGCCGCTCCGGCTGGATACCGTGCCCGATCCCGAGGTCCAGCCCGGGACGGTGCTGGTGAAGGTCATTTCCAGTGGCCTCTGCGATACGGACTATCGCCTCATGCAGACGGGCCTCCCCATGATGGAGGGGCCGATCATCATGGGGCATCAGATCGCCGGCTCGGTGGCCAAGGTGGGACCGGGGGTAGAGACGGTGGAGCGCGGGGATTCGGTCCTCGTCCATTTCCTGGTTCACTGCGGGACGTGTTATTACTGCCAGATCGGGCGAGAGAACTTGTGCGAGAACTGGCAAGCTATCGGCGTTCAGCGGCCGGGAGGATTCGCTCAGTTCGTCCTCGTGCCCGCCGGGAACGTCATGAAAGTGCCTTCGGGACTCTCCCATGCCGACGCTTCGCTCATCCCTTGCGGTTTCGCCACGCCCTATCGAGCCATCAACCGCGCCCATGTGGGCATGGGCGATACCGTGGTGATCGTCGGCGCTCGGTTGTGGGGACTGGCCGCCATTCGGTTGTGTCACCTGGCCGGAGCGCGGGCCATTGTGGTCGATGATGATGAACGGCGATTGACCCGAGCGCAACAATACGGTGCCGATGCCGCTTTTCATGTGAAGGCCGACGATCTCGCCGATCGGGTTCAAAGCCTCACCGCCGGGCGAGGAGCGGATGCCGCTCTGGATTTCACCGGCGAGGCCGAGGCCATCGCCACGGCGAGTCAACTGTTGCGCAAGGGCGGTCGGTTGGTCGTCATCGGTCGAGCCGGGTGTTTCGGGCCGGTCAACGTGGACATTCTTCAGCTCATGTTTGGAGAGATCGAACTGACCGGAGGGTGTCTGGTCAGAGGGTCGGAAGTGCGTCAGCTCGTCGAGTTGGTCGAGCGCGGAGCCCTTGACGTGACCGGCCTCATCTCCGATCGCATCGTGTTGCCGGAGATCAACGATGGATTCGCCATGTTGGCCGCCGATCGCCCGGTGAGCGTGGTCATCGACATGTAGATGGAGACAGCGCTCGTGAACCGATGAGCGGCTGCGGGAGAGGCATGAAATGAGCGATCCGGAAAAGCGCGATGGCGGAGGGATCATCGCCATCGGCGACTGACTTCAATGGGAAAGGAGGAGCCTATGTCACCAGAAGCGATTGCCAATCTCATCAAGCAAGTGCCCATCGGAGACGATGCCAACGAATTCATCAGCGCTCTGGATAAAGTGCTCGCTGATGTTCTGGGCAAGGTCTCCGAGGCGTTCGTCACCAGGAGCCCATGGGATACGCTGGAAAAGCAGTTGCAGATGTGTTACTACAACGCTTGGGG
>RFHM01000123.1 GCA_003696865.1 Acidobacteriota bacterium
ACTCAACACCACCCAGTTCAACCGAGTCATCGAACGGATGATCCGTCAATATCCCGATCAATGGCTCTGGGTGCACAAGCGTTGGGCCACGCGTCCTCCGGGCGAGCCGGATCTGTATGACACGACTTAAGGGGGGTCTCCGATCAGGATATTGGCTCATCCTCGCCCCATACTTTCCATTTCCTCCAAGATTTCCTTGACGACTCACTGGCTTTTGGTGTATCAATAATAAGGTCAAGGTACGGGGGTTGGGGGGCCCTTAAGAGCGATTCTTCACAAGGATGCCCATCGGCGGCGTATGAGGTGCGCCCCACATTGCTTATTCTGTTGAGCCCCTGTTGATTCGGTGCTGAATCTGACGTGATGAATCCAGTAGTATCATCACGCCCACTGAGGTGACATAATCATGATGGATGAAAAATCTCCTTCTCTTGATTGGCAATCGGATCTCACGCGCTCCCATCTCCCGGCCGAGTTTCCTCCCGTACCGTCATCGATCGAGGAAACGGGATTGCAACTCGACCTGCTGATTCAGTTACTGGTGAAGATGCTGTACTTTGCCGGTGAACTCACCGAGGCCTCGGCCGCTCAGCGCCTCAAATTGCCCTTCGCCCTGGTTGACGAATTGTTTCGCACGCTCCGCGCTGACAAGCTCTGCGAAGTGAAAGGGCTCAGCGGCGCGCGCGCCATTCTCTATCGATATACGCTCACCGATTTAGGGCGCGCGCGAGCGCGCGAGTACATGGACGTGAGCCAGTATGTCGGTCCGGCCCCCGTTCCCCTCTCCCAGTTCGAGGCCATGGTTCACCGTCAGTCGGTCGCCGGCATCCATATCAATCGAGCGACGCTGGAACGTGGGCTGGCCCATCTTTCCCTTCCCTCAGACATCATCGATCAACTCGGCGAAGCGATCAACTCCGGCATGCCCGTCTTCCTCTATGGTGAGCCAGGGAACGGCAAGACGGTCATCGCCGAAGCGATCGGCGATATCCTGGGAAGCGCTGCCGGAGGGGATATCTTCATCCCCTACGCCGTAGAGGTCGACAACCAGATCATCCAGGTTTATGACCCCGTCGTGCACAAAGCCGTGGAAGTGGTCAACGGAACGGCCAGATCGCTGGTGGAATCGGAAGTGGAATACGATGCTCGATGGGTCCTCTGTAAACGTCCCATCGTTTTCGTCGGAGGTGAACTGACGCTCGAAGTTCTCGATCTGTCGTTCAATCCCATCTCGAAATATTACGAAGCGCCTCCTCAGATCAAAGCCAGTGGAGGCGTCTTCATCATCGACGACTTTGGACGGCAGATGGTCCGCCCACGGGATCTGCTCAATCGCTGGATCGTGCCGCTAGAAAAACGGGTCGATTATCTGACGCTTCACACCGGCAAGAAGTTCTCCGTTCCCTTCGACACCATCGTCGTCTTCGCCACCAATCTGGAGCCGCAGAAGCTGGCCGACGAGGCGTTCCTGCGCCGCATTCGCAACAAGATTTACATCGGTAATCCCACGCCGGAGACGTACATGGAGATCTTCAAGCGCTACTGCGAGCAGAAGAATGTCCCCTTCGATCCCGGGGCGGTCGTGTACCTGTTCGAGAACTACTACCAGAAGTACAACATCGAGTTGCGCAGTTGCCATCCGCGGGATCTCATCGAGCAGATTTTGAGCATCGCCAAGTTCAATGAAGTTCCGCCCTCATTGGAGCGGTCCTTGCTCGATCGCGCTTGTCGGATCTACTTCATGCTCGACGAGCGAGCGTCCCGCCCCAAGTCCGAGTTCGCCAAGAGCTTTTGATGGCCGATGGATGCAGGCGATGTGCTGACGCCGCCGAAAACCGGTTGACTCATGACGAGGGAATTGAACGGATTGTCCAAAGGACGTTCGCCTCAGATCAGACCGAAGAACGGGTGTGGCGGGTGAGGCGTTTTATTCTTGGTGAGCGCCTCTTTCCGATCCTCCACCATCGATTGGTCCAGGACCTGGCGCACGGCCTGAGCCAACTCCTGGATTTGATAGGGTTTTCTCACCAGCCCGCACACGCCCGATTGCAACAATTCGTTGACCAACGACTCTGACGTGTCATACCCCGAAGCCAGAATCGCCTTCACTCCGGGATCGATGCGCTGTAATTCCCTGAACGTCTCCCGCCCTCCCAGCTTGGGCATCACGACATCCAGAATGACGAGGGCGATCTCGCTTCCATGATCCCGATAGGTGGCAATGGCCTCCACCCCATTTTGAGCCGTGAGAACCTGATAGCCATAATGCTCCAGAGCCGCTCGAGCCAGTTCGAGCACCGTCGGTTCATCCTCGACCAGCAGGATGGTCTCCGAGCCACCCTTCACTTCGGCCGAAGAGGCTCGCTCCACCTCAGCCGGTTTTTCCACCAACGGGAAGTAAAGGGCAATGGTCGTTCCCCGCCCAACCTCACTCTCCACCTCCACCGCTCCTCCATGATTTTTGACGATCCCATAGACGACGGGCAAACCCAATCCCGTCCCTTTCCCCGCCTCTTTGGTCGTGAAGAAGGGATCAAAGATGCGCCTTTGAATGTCCGGAGGAATCCCCACTCCCGTATCGCTCACTCGCAAACGAACATAATCGCCCGGTCGCAGATTGGGATGGGCGCGACAAAACGATTCATCGAGCTTGACCCGCGCCGTCTCAATCCGCAGTTGCCCCCCCTCGGGCATGGCATCGCGGGCGTTGACCACCAGATTCATGACCACTTGTTGAAGCTGCGTGGGATCGGCTTCGATGGCCAGATCTTCGGCCGCCAGGTGCATTTCCACTTCGATGTTCTCCGGAATCATGCGCTGCAGCAACTTGCCGATCTCCTTCAACAACGGGTGCAACAACAGCCTCCGTTGTCGACTCGTTCCCTCGCGACTGAAGGTGAGCAACTGTTGGACCACATCCGCCGCTCGCTGGCTGAGCACCTCGATCTGCTGCAGGTGCTCATAAAACCGATCCTCCTGATTGGCTTGGCCGAGCAGCAATTGCGCATATCCCAAAATCGCCGTCAGCATGTTATTGAAATCATGAGCGATCCCTCCCACCAATGTACCCAAACTCTCCAGCTTCTGAGCCTGAAGCAATTGCGCCTCCAGTCTCTTTTCCGCACTGATATCGCGAGCCGTCGCCCAATACCCCTGATACGCTCCCTGACGATCGCGCACGCCGACCATATTGAGGCGCACCGGGATGCGGTGTCCATCGCGGCACACCAGTTCCAGTTCCACGCTCCCCGCCTCCCCCTGCTCCCGACATTGCTCCTCCCGAGCCGATAAGCGGCGACGATGCTCGGAAGCAACCAGCTCTTCAA
>RFHM01000124.1 GCA_003696865.1 Acidobacteriota bacterium
ACGCCGACGTGGTAGTACCCGTCCCCGATTCGGGAGTGGCGGCGGCCATTGGATATGCTCAGGAGTCGGGGATGGAATTTTGCTTCGGCCTCATTCGCAATCATTACGTGGGGCGAACGTTCATCGAGCCCAAGTCGTCGATTCGCCATCTGCGCGTCAAGGTGAAGCTCAATCCGGTGCGCGATCTTCTGGCCGGGCGACGCGTCGTTCTGGTCGACGATTCCATCGTTCGCGGCACAACCTGCCGGGAGATCGTCCATATGGTGCGTGCCGCCGGAGCGACCCAGGTTCATATGCGGATCAGTTGCCCTCCGATCATCTCTCCGTGCTATTACGGGATCGACACGCCGCATCGCGAGGAACTCATTGCCGCCGGCCACACCGTGGAGGAGATTCGGCGGTTCATCGGCGCCGATAGTCTGGGCTATCTGAGCCATCAATCGTTGCTCCGCGCCTGTGGCGATCCGGATGACACCCGCTATTGCACCTCCTGTTTCACCGGGAAGTATCCCACCGAGGTCGATGAGGACTATGAACCTCGAGCCACCACGGCCCGATCGCCGATGAAATGCTGAATGGGGAGAAACGGTCTGAAGGACGCGCCTGACATGCATCCATCTCGACGGCATCTTCTCCTCTTCGCCGCCATCGTCGCCATACTCGGCGGTGCCTTTCTCTACGCGGTATGGCGGGCGCCCGAGCCCATTCCTCCCGGCTCGCGACCGCTGGAGATTCACGTCCTCGACGTGGGGCAGGGCGATAGCCTGCTCATCATTTCACCGATGGGGAAAGCGGTACTCATCGATGCTGGCCCTCCCGAGGCGGGAGACACCGTCGTCTCGGCTCTCCGGCGCGAGGGCGTGCATGAGCTCAGTCTCGTGGTGGCTACGCATCCCCATGCCGATCACATCGGGGGCATGGTGGACGTGTTGGAGGCTTTTCCGGTGAAGCTCTTCCTGGACAGTGGTCAGGTTCATCCCACGCGAACCGTCGCCCGGATGTTGGAGACGATTCGAGAGAAAGGAATCGCCTTCCTCATTGCCGAGGCGGGCCAGGAATTCGAATTGGAAGAGGGCATCACTCTTCATGTCTTGGCGCCAATGAAGCCGCCGATCACGCACACGCGCGGCGATGTGCTCAATGCCAATTCCATCGTCCTCCTGTTGACCGATGGTTCGTTCTCCATGTTATTCACCGGAGATAGCGAGAGGGAGACCGAGCGGCGATTGCTCCAGGCCTATCCATCTCTGTCGGCGCAAGTTCTCAAAGTCGCTCATCACGGGTCGCGGTATGCGACCCAGCAATCGTTCCTGGAGCGCCTTCGCCCCGAAATCGCCGTCATCTCGTGTGGGGCCGGAAACCGATACGGGCATCCCGCTCAACAGACGCTCGACCGACTCCGAGCCGTCGTTCGCGCCATCTATCGCACCGACATCCATGGGGAGATTACCATCTCGGTCACACGGGGATCGTATTGGATCGAGACCGAGTATCCAACCAGCCCCGACGTATGGGTCGGGCGTCCTTCGGGGCTCCGGTCGACGGGAGATCAATCGGTGGCCGTGCCTGGGCGCGCGCGCCGGTGAATGGTGAAGAGGAAGTGATGAGACTGATCATCGATCGCATCGAAGATGGGTGGGCCGTTTGCTACACCGATGATGACGATGCCATCCGACTGGACATCCCTCTCCGCTATCTCCCCGCCGACGTCCAGGCGGGAGATCACCTTGTGGTCACCTTCCGCATCGACCGGGAAGAGACCGAGCGAGAGAAGCGTCGAGTGGAAGAGCTGTTGAGAGAATTGACCGGGGATCACCCTCCGGAACGGAAGAAGTTCAAGCTCTGATCACGCCTGTTCAGCGCGCCAGCAAAGTGAAGACGGAATACACGGCATAGCCCACGTAGAAGGCACTGGCCAGACCCATCAATCCCATCATCAGTGGACCGGGTCGCGCGCTCGCGGGCAGAAAGCGTCGGTTCATGAGCATGGTCAAAGGACAATAAATGGCCATGGCGATGCCGCCGGAAAATCCCGTGAGGAACAAGAAACTCTGGGCTCGGGTGCTCGTCTCCAAGACGTAGGTGAGAACGCATCCCAACATGATCCAGGCGCCGGCCACCCAGGCATACCAGACGCCGAGCGGCTTCCGCCGCGCGAAAGCGAAATTGGTGTGAATGAGGTCCGAGAGACTCCGAGCTACTCCATCGACGAGCGTCAGTTGCGTGGAGAGGAGCGTGGCCACGGCGACCAGAAGAAAGATCGTCATGGCCGGAGGGAACATCCGACCAAGCGCCAACGCTTCCAACGCCAGGAACCCGATCTCCTTGCCTTGGTAGTAGGCTCGTAGCCCGTCCCATTGAACGAGGCCCCGTTCGGTCATGGGATGAACCACGGCGAGGGAGGCGAAGATGAACAGAAGAATGGTGAAGCTGTTCAGGAGCCAGAAGAAGAGCAGCTGATCCTGAAGAGCATGTCGCCACCATCTCCGCCATCGCTTGACGTTCGGTTCGTGGTCGGGGAATCGATACCCGGTCAGGGAATCGCGTGGTTGCCGATCGCGAAGAATATTGGTGAGTACCGGAATGCGGGCCCCCATGCCCATGTTCTTATCGCGCAGGTAAAACGAGTAGAACAAATTGGCCGTCCCACCGGCGCCGGCAAAGACGATCCAACTGAAGAACCGGGGATACCCGACGCTGGGCTCTTTATGTCCCAGATTCACGGCTCCTCGAACCACGGCTTTCCAGTGATCGGCCGTGCCCACCAGCGCCGCCAAGATGATCAGGCCGAGGACGGCGATGATGACCATCGATTCGGTCCACCGTTCGACCGAGCGATAGATGACTTTGGGACCGAACAGAGCCAGAGTGACGATGGCGAACGTGAGTGCGGTCCACAGCCAATCGGGACCACCTTCGGCGGGCGTCACGCGGGGTCCCAGCACCAGCGCGCGCAAGGCGCTGCCACAACTGCGAGCCCATCCGGGCAACAGCCACGAGGTGACATTGAGGATGATGAAGACGACGGCGTATCCTCTCCACAGACGAGCATATCCGGTATAGGCCGTTTCTCCCGTGGCCAGCGTGTATCGAGCGACTTCCAGATTAATGATCATCTGAAACAGGATGCCCACGCCCGCCGCCCAGATCATACCCGATCCATACCGCCCCACGGCCGTCGGCCAGATGATCAACTCGCCGGCGCCGATGGAGAGACCAACCAGGACAGCACCGGGACCGACCAGCCGCCAGAAGCTTCCCGGATACGCGGGGAGGTCCGCCGGAGCCAGCGGTGGGAGATGCGGTGATCCTCGTTGGGAATCGTCGACGCGGTCAATCATAGGTGGGCGGGGGCTCCTGCCGGCTCACGCCGAACGATTGGTGAAGGCACTCGGCCATCAACATCAGCGGGCGATTCCGTTCCCGTTCGTGCCGGCTGCCGGTTGAGCGTGATGCCGGAGATAATCCAGGAGGAGATTGGCCACCACTTCGGTGCCGATCACCAGGCTCTGCTCATCCACATCGAATTCCGGGGTGTGGATCATGGCCGTGATGCCCTTGGCTTTGTTTCCCACGCCCAGGAAGAAGTAGAAACCGGGGACACGTTGGGCGAAATAGGCGAAGTCTTCCGCTCCCATCTGCGGTTTAGGCGAGAAGACGTTCTCTTTCCCCACCACCCGCTCGATCGTGGGCAGCATCTCGCGCACCAGATCGGGATCATTGAAGGTGACCGGCGCGCCCTCTTCATAGAGCATGTCGTAACGAGCGCCGAAGCTCTCGGTCACGCCTCTGAGCGTCTGATGCATGAGCTGTTGAACCTGCCGGCGGACATCCTCGTTGAGCGTCCTCACCGTCCCCTCCAAGGTCACCTCGTCGGCGATGATATTGAAGCGGTTCCCTCCGCGAATGATGCCCACCGAGAGAACCATGGGTTCTTGCGTATCGATGCGCCGACTCCGAATGGTTTGCAATGCCAGGACGGCGTGCGCGGCGACGACCACGGCATCGATCC
>RFHM01000125.1 GCA_003696865.1 Acidobacteriota bacterium
CGGCTGCATCCGCTGCCGAGGAGCGATCTCGGCAGCGGATGCAGCCGCGGCCCGCATTGTCTTTGAGCACCATCTGGCCAGGGAGTATCGGATTGTTGATGTGACGCGCTCCACCGCGCAGTCGGCCATGGTGTTAGCTGAACGGTATGGGTTGCGAGGGTATGATGCCGTTCAATTGGCGAGCGCGCTGGAAGTTCACGCGGCGCGAATGGCGAGGAGCTTGCCTGCCCTGACGTTCGTCTCGGCCGATGACGACCTCAATGACGCAGCTCACGTTGGAGGATTATCGGTGACATCGGTGGTCCCGATTGAGAACCCATTTCCAAACTCACCGCCGAGACGCCCCGAACGCAGAGGATGATGGCTTTCTCCAGGTTCGCTGCTCTGCCTGGAGCGGTGAAAAAGAGACTCTGAAACGCGCTCTTTGGAGTGGGCGCAGCAGTTCCCGGTGAAGCGGAAAAATGGTCAATGGGTGTGGGATGTGAGCGGTGGAAAGAAATCTTTCTTGCGCAAGATGGCCAAGACAGCACTCGAAGGGAGGGGGAAATATGGCGAATCACAGGAGTTATTCGCTATCCTCTTTGCCAAACAACTCATTTTCTCACCGGGAATTTCTGGCACACCGCCTTCGGTCTAACGCTTTTAGGTTTCATCCCTTAACATTTTGATAATGTGCCTTGCCAGGTGCTCCTTTATTCCCCTGTGACGAGGAACAGGCTGAGAGACTTTCGTCCTTGGGTTCTGATACCAGTCATGTTTTGCCCCATGACGAATGAGTACGCATCCCATCTTCTCTAACTCGCGTATCAAATCTCTTCGCTTCACGCCACTTCCAGTCGGGCCACCCTTCGGACACAAGGGATATTCCCGCTGGTCAGTTCCCTATAGATATCTCTCAGATTTTCTTCCAGTTCCTTTCTCGTTTTGCCTTGAGTCCAGTAATCGGGGTACTCTTCCAGATACCCGAGCCACATGTCTTCATCCTTCCAATAGAGGTACTTTATCGTCTTCATGGTCCTATTCCTCTTCCAACCTTGAGTTCTCATATGCCCTGGTCCCGGCCACCGCGCCGGCACTCCTGGAACATAAGCGCCATAATTTTTCCTCTCTTTTCCACACCACCTGCGTGTGATCCCTGGGCTTTTATTCCAAACAAAGAATAGTTCGTCTCCCTCTCTTTCGCAAGGGAACTGCCGAGCCTGACGCATCCGACATCATCCGCGGGCTGTCCTTGGCGCTTCTTGTGGTCGTGCAACGACACCGTCACTTCTTCGGCATCGCGGCCAATCTGATGCGGCAAATCCTGGTCAATTACGCGCTCCGTCATCGCGCCGCCAAACGCGGAGGCAGCGCCTACAGGCTGACATTTGATGAGGTGGTCGCGGCGTCCAAAGAGCCGGATGTGGACCTGATCGCGCTGGACCAGGCGCTGACGCGGTTGGCGGCGCTGGACCCGCGACAGGCCCGGATCGTGGAGCTGCGCTTCTTTGGTGGACTCACCATCGAAGAGACAGCCGAAGTCCTCGATCTTTCGCCTGCCACCGTGAAACGGGAGTGGAACACGGCCAAGCCTGGCTCCATTGCGCGCTCACCACAGGAGGCCTGGATGACGCCTGAACGATGGGAGCAAGTCAAGGAATTGTTTGAGGCGGCCCTGGCGCTGGAGGCTAGTGAGCGAGCAGCGTTTTTGGACGAAGCCTGCGGTGGTGATGAGGCACTGCGGCGGGAGGTGGAATCGCTGCTCGCTTCGTACAAGCGGACCGGGAGCTTGCTGGAGGCGCCGCCGGACGATGTGGCGGCAGAGAGGCTGGCCGAAGAGCAAGCCCCCTTAAGGGTCGGGCAAAGTATGGGCTCCTACAGAATCGTGCGTCGCCTGGGCGCGGGTGGGATGGACGCAGGTGACCTGGCCGAAGACAGCCGACTCGGGTGCAAGGCGGCGTTGAAGTAATGATCCGACTCCCCAGCGTGGGATTGAGGAGGATGGCATCCCGTCGGCCATTATTGAGCGGCATTGAAGCACCTATCCTACTGCCGAGACGGGGGCCCACGGAGGGACCCCCGTACAGGATTCAGCGTGAGGAGACCGGAAGGAACAGGGCATCTGCCACCGGCCCGCACCCGCTCGGGGTCGATGGATGGGAAGGTGTGTGTCTGCGGCGGCGAGTGAGCGTAGACTCCGTCCAGGTGGATGGTGTCAAATAAACATCGCCATGAAGCAGAAGGCCCTCGGAATGACCGGCTTAATAAGGAAGGCAACCAATTCTCCTCCCTTTGCCTGGAACTGGAAGTTGCCTTCTGTGGGAAGACCCGAGAGGAAGCCTTCGAGGGATTGAAGGCCGCCGTTGAAACATCTGTGACTTATCTGGTGGAAGAAGGCCGGGAGAGCAAGATCTACCGACCGGTTCCCCAGGAGGCGATTCCCGGGTTTCTGCTGGGAAAATAAGAAGAGGATTCCAAAAGGAACCCTGGCCAGTATCTTTCGTCAAGCTGGAATTACGAGAAAAGAGGCCGAAAAATTGCTGCCAGGAGAAAAACTCGATAGACGTTGCCTCCCTACAGACTTCAGTTTCGCTGTAAGCAACAGAAAGGATTTTTCTCCCGGTCGCCGCACCCCAGAGAGCAAAAGTGGTAGATGATGTAACAAATCTGTGGTAAGATTCTCACGAATTGATCCAGGCGTCATGGCACACGAGGACAAACAGATTTATCGGTTTGGTGATTTCACGTTGGACGTCGGCGAGCATCGCCTCAGGCGTGGCAACGAAGAGATCTCGCTCCAGCCCAAGACCTTTGAGATGCTCGTGTACCTGGTGGAGCGATATGGACGCTTGGTCAAGAAGAACGAACTGTTAGACACGCTCTGGGCCGACACGATCGTCACCGAGGGCGCGTTGACGCAGTGCATCCGGGAAGTGCGCAAAGCGCTGGAGGATGACGCCTCACATCCGAGCTACATCCAGACGATTCCTCGCGTCGGTTACAAATTCATTGCCGAGGTGGAGGAAATCATAGCGGTGGCCAAAGAGGAGGAAGCGGTAGAGGAAGAGTACACGGCTATGAGAGTGAGGGTGAGCGAGGAAGAGCAGGAGCGAGCGGGGGGAGGAGTATATGCGCGCCAGTTGCCCCCTCGCCCCCTCGGCTATTCTCTCTGAGTGGTGGCCACAGAGCCGAATTGTCCTGGCGACTGGCCTGGCGCTGTTCGGACTGGCCCTCGTCATCTACTACTCACAGCCACAGCGACCAGCGCCGACCGCGCCGATCGAATCAATAGCTGTCCTTCCATTCAAACCGCTGGTGGCCGAGAGCCGTGACCCAGTGCTGGAGCTGGGCCTGGCCGACACGCTCATCACCCGGCTCAGCAGGCTCCGGCACGTCATCGTGCGGCCCACGAGCGCCGTGCGCCAGTACACCGACCTGGAGCAAGACCCGCTGGCCGCGGGTCGAGAACTGAAGGTGGAGGCCGTGCTGGAGGGGAGTCTCCAGAGGGTCGGCGATCGACTCAGAGTGACCGTCCGGCTCCTCAACGTCAGAGACGGGTCGCCCCTGTGGGCCTATCAGTGCGATGAGCAGCAGTGCACAGACCTGTTCGCCGTGCAGGACTCGATCTCCGAAGAGGTGGCCCAGGCGCTGAGGCTGACGTTGTCCGGTGAGGAGAAGGAGCGACTGATCAAGCGATATACCGAGAACACCGAAGCCTACCAGTTGTATCTCAAAGGGCGCTACTTCTGGAACAAATACACCGCAGAGGGATTCAAGAAAGCCATCGAGTATTTTCAGCAGGCGATCGAAAAAGATCCGAGCTACGCCTTGGCCTACGCTGGGTTGGCCGATGCCTACATCCAACTAGGAGTTGACGTTCACTCGCCGCCCAAGGAGGTTATGCCAAAAGCAAAGAGGGCAGCCGTGAAAGCATTGGAACTGGATGAGGCGCTCGCCGAAGCCCACCTCTCGTTGGGGACCTACAGACTGTTCTACGATTGGAACTGGTTGGAGGCTGAAAGGGAATTAAAGCGTGCCATAGAACTTAACCCGAATAATCCAGATGCACACCACTTTTACGGCCACTATTTACAGGCAATGGGACGGACAGATGAAGCCATTGTCGAGACCAAACGAGGTCTGGAGCTTGATCCCGTCTCGCTCATCATCAATACGGAATTGGGGTGGGCATTCTACTGGGCGCGTCAGTACGACCAAGCGATCGAGCAATACCGAAAGACGCTCAAGATGGATCCGAGCTTCGTCTTTGCAAGCTGGGGCCTCGCGCAGGCTTATGTAGAAAATGAGATGTACGACGAAGCCATCGCCGAGTTGGAGAAGGCCAGAACCCTCTCAGGAGGCTGGTCGGCCTTGCTCGCGGAACTCGGATACGCCTCTGCGATGTCGGGTCAGAGGGTCGAGGCACAAAGGATACTCCATGAATTGAAGGAGCGAACAAGGCAGGAGTATATTGATCCTGCTCTCATCGCGAATATCTATATCGCTCTGGGTGAGAAGGAACAGGCGTTCGAGTGGCTTGAAAAAGCATATCGGGGAAGATCGCCTGTTTGGATGATATGGCTTAAAGTCGAGCCCAAGTTTGATCGCCTGCGCTCGGACCTGAGGTTCACAGACCTGATCCGGCGCATCGGCCTCGCGCCATGACTGAGTTCAAGAGGATCACAGGATCGCCTCTTCAGGCGTGATCCTGTGATCCTCTTTGATGCCGGCGACACTCGACCAGCAACTCTAAGGTTCTTTGGTCAGGGCTGCCGCCGGGACTCGGTCTGATTCTCGATCTCAAAGACCATACGGAAATTGAACAACCCGGTGCTGTTGACACCGAGTTCCTCTTCGGTCACCTGGCCCCGGACGCCGTTAAAATCCCCCAGGCCACCAGTCACGGCACGCAGGACCATCGGGAGGCCGCCTTCTGAGCCCTCAGTCACCAGCCCGTTGCCGTCATCGAGCAAGAAAAGCTGTGTGGTGCTGATGTGCGGCGCAGCTCCTGCCTCGGCCTCCGCCGCGCTGAGGTTGAACGTGCCTCGGCAGACCCAGGTGCCGATACGACCGGGCTCGTCCGGGCCGAAGGGACTGGGGGTGTCGAACGTGCCGCCTGGCGGAATGGTGCTGCCGGGGTAGATCGTGCCGTCCACAATGAAAGTGTCGCCACGGGCGAAATTCAACCCCGGTTGCGGAACCGTCGGATCTACTTGATTGATGCGGCAGGTCCGCGCATCGCAGGCCACGTCAAGTACCATTGTTCGCTCGCCACTGGCCTGGACGCTGGGGGTGACACTGCGTTGAGACGGGACCGTGCTCGTCAGAGCGACGAATCCCAAAATCAACAATGCCACAATCAGTCGCTTCTCCATAACATTCTCCTTCTTTATTGACTAATGCGCTGGAGGAAGCTCACCGATCGCCAGATTTGACGTGAGTGGAATCGATTTCGGGACTCACTGCTTCCCCACTCAGTCGAGATCGAAGTCGATAGTGAATGATACGTTGGTGGGGAAATTGAGAAACTTGGCGAACCCCACACCGCGCACATCTTTGAAGACACCCGTGCCACCGACCACGGCACGCCTGTCGTCCTCGTTGCCTTGGACTTGAATCTCCCCCAGGCCATTGAGCTGGAACTCCTGGGATACGACGGCAAATTCTCCTCCGTGGTAAAGCCAGCCCCAACAAAAGAACTGCCCTATGGGTACAGATCCTGGTGGAGCATTGCCATTCTCATCTAGAGTGCCCTCTGGGTAGATCGGGCCTTGGATGAAAAAGGGGCCTTCCCCATTGCCATCGGGGTCCACAATGTCGAATGTTGTCAAATCGGGCTCGACGTCCAGCGTGAATGCCTCGCCAGCCTCGACTACACCACTGGTAGGATTCAGGTAAACTACCAGTGATATAACCAACAAACCACTGAGAATGCAAAAGAGAATGAAACGCTTCTTCATCACATCCTCCTTTTTGAGTTAAGGCACCGGTGGAAGCTCGCCGATCGCCGGATTTCACACGGGTGGAATTGGTCCCGTGACCAACTGCTTCCCCACCATCTTCTCCCCATCAATCCGGCTCAGGGGATTTCGGATATCCCCTGAGCGACTCTTACAAGCAACGAACGACGGCAGACGTGGAGTTGTCCATGATCCGGTCGCGTTGCGTGCACCTGGTGACGGCTGATCCAACTGTAGAGTGTCGAGCGGCTGACGCCGGTCAACTCGGCTGCCGCCGACACGGTGATCATTTCGGAACCGCTGCCACATACGGGACAACACTCGGTGGCGGCCGTCCGACTTTTTCTCACTCGTCGACGGCGATAGTGGATGATCGTAATCTCCTTGGTCCGCTTCATGTTCAACTCCTCATCTACCGATTGGTTTCGCTGTGAACAACCGAAAGCTTTTCATCTCTCGATTGTTCCTGCCCAGCATAGCAAGAAGGGGTATCAGTGTCTTGAGCAAACCATCAGGAATTCATCAGGAATTCATCAGGATGTCATGAAGAAGCACAAGATACGGATCTATCGGTTTGTTGATCTACGTTGGAGGCGAATCAACATCCCCTGAAGCGAGTCGCGATGGTGGGAAGGTTACAAACAACGCAGAAGTAGATTGGCGATGTCTGGGTTTATCTACGGCCAAGCCGACTTTGAGACCCAGGCAGACTCCGCTGGGAGAGGTTCGCCTTGGCGCATGTACAATGCTTGACCGGCCGAGAGGGGACGTTCAAACTAGTCAAAAGGATGAGGAAGACTGGTGATGGCAACCGGAGTTGAGGCGAGGCGAAGGATTTAGCCATAAGAACAGACTTGGAGAGCCGATTCGATCCTCCGGTTCGGATCAGACGCCAACCGGTAGGTGACATCGCCAAAGGTGAGGAAAGTGTGATGATGAGACAATTCAAAGTCGTCGTTGAAAAACACCCGGATGGCTTCATCGCCTACCCGCTTGGCCTCAAGGGCATCGTCGTCGGTGAAGGCGACACCTATGAGGAGGCATGAGCCGACGTCACCTCTGCTATTGGCTTCTACATCGAGACGTTCAGTCAGGAGGTCCTTGAGATCGAGTCGCCGATGTTGGAAGCCTTTGTCGATGAAGCGGGAGTGGCCATCTAATGCCCAAGTTTTCAGTTGACGCTCCCCACAGGCGAGTGATCAAAGCGGTTGAACTTCTGGGATTTCGCCGGGTCCGGGAGCGAGGACATATAGAGTGAGGATTCGGGAAAATCCTGATGGGACGCGGACCCCGTTGACGATGCCTCATCATGCTCGAATCAAGAGCTCAACTTTGAGAACGATTTGCACACACGCGCAGGGATCCCACGAAAGGACTTCTTGAAAGCCTATGAACAAGCCGGATCGTGGCAATAGCGCCTACCCAACACCTTGGCGGCTTTAGTGCTCAGAGCGACGGCTCAACCGGTAAAAAGTGTCATGAGCGTCCAAGGAAACCAGGTCTATATGGGGCATGGAAGAGCATGTCGCCCTTCGAAAAAACGCGAACTATCCGTCCCCGAATCGAATCCCAACCCCCACGGTGGTGATGCAAAACGAACAGCCTGGAGAGCGAGTCGCCGAGCCGAGTAATACGTGATGGTTGGCCTCGGAGGAATGATTGGAACGCAATTGGATTCGCGTCTGATGCAGCGAGGTGTCGTGGGCGTCCCTCCAGGCCGAGGCACCCTTATGGGCGGTCTGTAGAGGGGCTGTCTCCGGCGCCCAGCGACTCCTCTCCAAGGCTTCCCGCCATGCCACCGGAGAGACGAGAGTGGGCGCCCGTGCTGGACGCCCGCATCAATGGTCACCCGCTCACTGCTGCATCATCTTGATGCCCACGGAAGCCAGCGTCGTGAGGGTGGTAGCCTGACTGTCGGCGAGAATGCCCTGGCGGTTGAAATTCGCCACCGTGGCGATGAACAGGTTGAGATTCTGCACAGCATCATCGGTGTCTCCCCGATCAGCCGCACGGATGGCGCTCTCCACCTGCGTCACCAGAGTGGATCTGGCCAGATCCTGTTGAGCCAGAGAGATATTGATGTAATCGACCAGGCCGGAGGGAACCGTCGCCATGTGCTGATTGAACGGCAGGAAGATGTTCAGCTCTGGATCGGTGAGATTGGCCACCACCTGGATGTTCCCGCCGCCAAAGCCCGTCAGCACGGACACCGAGGACGCGAATTGTGGCGGCAGACCTGGAGCCACGCCAGCGGTCACAATGGCCGTATTTCCATCGGGAGTGAAGTAGACATCGTTATGGAAGGCCATCACCGGCGGACCATCGGGTCCGAGGGGAAACGCCGGGCCGAAGGGTGGAATCGGTTGGCCTTCAACCTGTGCCGGATCACCCGAGGCCAGTCCGGTCAGTAACGTCCCACCACCTGGAGGGAAGGTATCGATGACCAGGGCCGTGTCCCCATCCGGCGAGACCGCCGCCATGAGGGGTCCCTGGCCCGCGCCGTCCGCCTCGGTCAACACGCGCGCGACCTCGAGCTGCCCCTCTTCCACGCCGCCGATGATGGTGATGGTGTTGAGCCCCTGAAAGCCCGTGGCCGGATCAAACGCCGTGGCCAGTGGATTGGGCGCCAGGATGAATCTCCCATCGAGCGTCAGCTTGGCGTCATCCAGCGTCGGTGGCCCCCAGGGGACGAACTCGTCCGGAAACGGCAGGCCCAGCACGTCCACGATCTGCGGATCTGCGCCTCCAGGAGCAATGCCCCGAATCAGAAGCACCCGACTCTCTGGTCTGCCATCTACATCGGGTATGGACTGGGTGACCAGCAGCGTGTCACCGTCCAGCGTCAGGACGAATCTCTCAACCTGGGCGATATGCAAGGGAATGGGATCAGAGAACGCGAGTGTGTCCGGCAGCCCGGTGACGACATATAACCGGGCGTTCCGAGCCGAGGGATCGAAAGGCCCCGGCCCATTGCTGCCCATCACGGCCCAACGGCCATCAGGTCCATACGCGAGCGACGTGACATTGGCCAACTGGGGCATATCTTCTGACGTGAAGACCGTGATTTGCAGATCATCCGGATCCCGGCTCTCGACGAAGGCTTTGATGTTGCCGAGCACGGCCAGCGATGAAGGTTCAAAGAAAGGGACTGGGACCGAAGCCGCCAACGCCGTGTCTCCATCGGGAGAGAGGACGATGCTCGCGACCGGGAAGGGCAAGCTGAACGGCCCGCTGAGCTGCGGATTGTCCGGCAGCCCGGCGAGCAGCCAAAGCCCGTCGGGAAACCGATCGGGAAACAGCTTTGGCCCTTCCGCCGTGAGCACGCCCGAGCTGTTCACCACCAGGGCGAACGAGGCGTCCTGGGCCTTCAGGAAATCCAGCGGCCCGGCGCCTCCCTGAAGAGAAGCAGATCGAACGGTGGACACCTCCATGGATGTGATCGTGGTCCCGACAAGCAGGACCAGCGCCATCACCGAGAATGAACAACCTGAAACGAATCTTCTGTTCATGATTCAATCCTCCTTTCGTTGGTTTTTGGGTTTGAGCCGGCGGAGTCGGCGTTTCCCGGATGACTCGTCTCTGAGCCAAGAAGCGCTGGAGTCCGCCGGCTCGGACAGAAATGAACGGTCGTCGTTCCGACCTCATGAGCCTGGGGCTCGGCTCGCCTCCCCCGACAGGTTGATTGCCGCAGCGCTGATTCCAGGCATCGATTCGCTGCCGCGGATGAGTGGTCGGGATTCAGGGCGATCCGCGTTTCAGTTGTTGCGTGATGGTCGCCACGCGCTCGCCGAGTTTGCGGGCCTCTTCGAGTTCGGAATCGCTGACACCCTCATCTGGAGGTCCGGTCATCGCTGAGGCCCCCAGGCTTCCGGCTTGAAAGTTCCCGAAATCATAGACCGGGCCGACCACGATGACGCCCTTCATCATCAGAGCCAGGAGCAGAGAGACAACGACGCTCTCTTTTCCTCCAGTCTCCAGGGCGCCGGTGGAGAAGGCTCCCCCCACTTTGCCACCCCAGAAACCGGTGATATCGAGGAAGTTCTTCATAGGGGTGGCAATGGTGCCCCAATAGGTGGGCGATCCCAGCACGATTCCATCGGCCGCGGCCAGGTCGTCATTGGTCACCTCGTCCACTTTCTTGAGCGTCACCGTCGCGCCGGCGACTCTTTCGACGCCCTCTTGGACACCTGTTGCCATCTTCTCGGTGTTTCCCGTCATGGAGAAGTACACGATGAGGATGTTCACTGCTTCGTCTGCGGAAACAGTGGCCGATGACGATGCCGGCGCATTCGTAGAACTCGGTGGGATTGCTGGTGCATTTCCTCCCCCTGGCTCGCCCCCTGCATAAGCAGGTGTGGAGGCCAGGACGATCAGAACCGTTAACAGTGAGTTGAAGATGGTCCTTTTCATGAGGCAATCCTCCTTTCATTGGTTTGTGGATTTGAGC
>RFHM01000126.1 GCA_003696865.1 Acidobacteriota bacterium
AGCACCACGACGGCGTCCAGAAGGGCGGCGATCGTCAATAGCTCGGGGCTGAGCCAACTCGACGACAGCGGGATGAGGCCGAGAGCGAGCAACCAGAAGAATCGGCGGGCGAAAATGACGTTCATCGCAGCGTTTCCCTCTTCACGCTCCTGCGGGCCGCGGTCGCGCCAGAGAGCGTTGGCCGGAGAAGGCGACCGTGCCTCGCCGGGCATCCTGTGGCGAATGGAGCGTCGGACCGCGTCAGGCCGTTTGTTCCCCTCCTGCCCATCGACTCCATCATCGTGGAACCTCGATGCTGGCGATGACTTCCTCTAATGCCTCATCGGCGGTGAGGCCTTCGATTTCCGCTTCCGGTCGGAGTATGATCCGATGGCGTAAGACGGGTTTGACCATCTCTTTCACGTCCTCGGGAAGTACGTAGGCGCGTCCTCGCATGGCGGCCAGAGCTTTGCTGGCCAGCATCAGCGCGACCGAAGCGCGGGGGCTCGCCCCCCAAGCAATATGGAGCACAACCCGCGTGTGCCGAACCAACTCCACGATGTAGCGCATGATCCCTTCTTCGACGGTGACGGCGCGCACTTGTTGACGGGCGGCGAGGATGTCTTTCTCGCCGTTGAGCCGTTCGAACCCGATGCTCTCCAGATGATGCGTATCGAATCCGGCTTGCCACCGAGCCAGAACCTCTTGCTCTTCTTCGGGACGGGGATAGCCGATGATGATTTTCAACAGGAATCGATCCAGTTGCGCTTCCGGCAGGGGATAGGTGCCTTCATACTCGATCGGGTTTTGCGTGGCGAAGACCATGAACATGGGAGAGAGAGGATGGGACGTCCCGTCGATGGTCACTTGTCGTTCCTCCATCGCCTCCAGCAGGGCAGCCTGCGTCTTCGGGGGCGTCCGGTTGATCTCATCGGCCAGGAGCAGGTCGGTGAACACCGGTCCCTGGCGCAATGAGAACGTTCCCGTCGACAAGTTATAGACGCTCGTGCCGGTGATATCGGCGGGCATGAGATCGGGAGTGAATTGAATGCGGGTGAATCGAAGCCCGAGGATGTGGGCCAGCGTTTTCACCATCAGCGTCTTGGCAATGCCGGGAACCCCTTCCAGCAGCACGTTGCCTTCGGCCCACAGGGCGACGAGGATGTGCTCGATGACCTCGTCCTGGCCGACGATGACTTTGTGAAGTTCTCGTTTGATATGTTCGGTGATGCGGGATACGTCATCTACGGTCATGGTCGCTTCCTCATCTGGTTCTCGATGTGGCGCAGGCGTTGAACCCAACGAATGAGTGCTCGAGCATCGGTCGTCTCCGGCTCGAGGGGTGGAACCGGGAATTCCCATCGGGAGCCTCCGGCTCGCCGAGCGGCGAACTCTTCCTCGACGTCGTTTCGTTGCCCGGCCAGCGCCGTCGCGTTCGGGCGCAGACACCGACGCCGGAATCCGCTCCTCACGTTCTCAACGATCAGTGAAGTGAGATTCAGGCGGCGAGCCAGGTCGCCCATGGCGGCGACGTATTCCAGCGAGCGCGTGCGCCGTCGCTCCATGAGCGGTCGAGGCCGGGTGAAGCGGCGACTGCGGGAGTAGATGAAGCTGGCGGCAATGAGCATCACCTGAAACACTATCCAGATCACCGGCGTCCCCTTGAAGTAATCGTACAAGTTCAACAAGACGCCGACCGGGCCGGTTCGAGTGTTCGTCGGCGATGCTCCGTAGCCGTGGTGATATTCGTCAAAGGCGATGGTGCTCCGGGGAATCTGGCGCACGATGTTGAGAGCGAGGACGAGGTTATCCCCCTGGTTGAGACCATTGTTGGCCACGATGTGAGGCTCTCCGAGCACGATGATGCGACCTCTCCCGTGAGCGAAGTCCACCAGGAGAGCGTCGGTCGCATCGCCGATGTGTTCGGTCACCGGGGCCGATTCCACGGTCACCGCGTGAGCGTATTCGGTCAGATGAATCCTCTCCACGCCTCGGGTGAACGCCGTCGGTTGAATGACCCGTGGGCGTCGCCAGCGCCTGAATTTGGGATGACTCGTGATCCGAATCGTTCCGTCGGCGATGGTCCAATCGATCTTCCGATCGATGATGATGAGCCAGCCTCCTCGTTGGACCCACTCTTCCAGCGCCTCGAGTTCCTGGGCAGTGAAGGGGAGCCGCGCTCCGATGACGAACAATCCGCCGATATCCCGGTGAGCCGTCAGGTGATCGAAGGGTTCTTCGTAGGCGACCACCGGATAGCCCATCTCTTTGAGCAACAGGAAGAAGGCGCGCGTCCCATATGGTCGAGGACTGTAGATCGAACGATCGCCGTTCCATTCTTCTTCCTCCTCCCCAGAGGTTCCCGGATAGAGGAGAACGTTGATCCCGATGATGGCCAGCAGTAAGCCGATCAGGACGAGATGGTGGGAAAGCGCTCTCTTCATGGATTCACTCTCCGGTCAGGGCGGTCAAGGCTCTCTCCACCTCGGCGATGTAATCGTAAAACTCCACCTCCGAGGGGGCGATCTGGCCGTACCAATACCGTTCGAATCGCCGGGTGAGATAGACCATCGTTGGATAGAGACGAGCTTCCCAGCGCACCCGACGAAGATAGTCGCGGTTGGTGGCCGCCGGGGTGAACTCGATGAGTCCCCGCTCGTCGAGCGCATGGAGGACGGAGAGATACAGATAGCGCACCGCGCGCCGATAATCCTTCTCCTGGGCCGCGGCCAGCGCTCGTTTTCGCAATTCGGCCGGGGTGAGGCGAGCGGCCGTGGACGCCGTTTCAGGGAATCGCCGCTCGGTATCTGACGGCCGGCGCTCCCGACGAAAAGCGGCCAGAATCGCGTTGACCAGCGCGTAGATGATCACTGCCGCCATGAGCCAGACGAGGATTCGAATGAACTGGCCGAAGGGCGCTCCACCCCGTTCCAGTCGGGGAAAGAGGCTGGCCAATCGAGCGAGCCACCGGCGAATCCGGCGGCGCCAACGGCTCATCCAGGTCTGCGCCGAGCGATAGTGAAACTCGCGTCGATTGAGAATCCCAGTCAATCGAGCGCGAGCCCGATCGATATCCGGCTCGACTGATCCGGAGACGTGGTTCACCTGTTCCAGTAACGCCTGGAGGCGTCGCTCGATATGATCGTGGAGGCGAGCTCGCCGATCGGGCTCCCTCGTCGCTCGATACTCTTCGAGCAACCGATGGAGCCAGCGGTTATTCACCCGAATCGTTTGCTCTCCGATGGTGACCTCCTCTTCGCCGGGGAGAAGGCGGGCGATGGCCTCCAGCGTCGCCGGACGGGCATCGGCGGGCGTGCCTTCCAGAAGCTTTACCGCCCTCTGGAGGCGCGACCGATAATCGGTCAACGATCTGCTCGCTGCTCTGGCCGAACCCACCAGTCCGATGAGCAACAGAGCGCCGATGGTGAATGGTCGTATCCAGTTCATCGTTCGGAATCACAGTGGAGTGGCCGCTATTTCCGCGGGGAACGGGATCTCATTGGCCAGGATTTCCACGTCCATGCCTTCCTTGCGAACGCGATTATCGAAATAGAGCAGGGCGAATGAGATGAGACCTACCGGTGCCGATAACAGGCTTCCGAATTGAACCAGGATGTTGAATCCCATGGCCATGGTTTGTGCCGCCTCCGGCGTGACGTTCATCTGTCCGGAAGCATAATACAGGCCTACGGGGACGCCGAGGGCCATGGCGATGGAGTACGTCAGGCAGTATTCGAAGGCGAACACGGCCAGGACCTTGGGAGCCGTCTTCGCCCCCAGGTGCAGGCCTCGGGAGACGGCCGATCCTACCGGTTGATCTTCCATGACCGCAGCCGCGGGCATCATGGCCGCCCGGCCATAGGCTTCCATGAACAGGAGTCCACCCAGCAGAAGAACGATCGCGGCCACGGCTCCCACGGCGACGACGCTGAGCCAGGTGGCCTTGGCTCCCGCCGCCAGAGCCAGAGAGAGCGCCGAGCCCACCATGATCAGCGGCAGACTGAGTGCGCCGATGATGAGCAGCGTGAGCGGGAAAAACAGCCAGCCCATCACCGAAACGCCCAGGAGTGGACCGAAGTGGGCGAGCACAATTTTCAACGTGCGGCCAAAGGAGAGCGGGGCATCGTTCATCACGTGGTCGGCGATGGCTCGCGTGAGCCCACCGATGAGCAGGAGATTGAGAATCGGCGCGGCACAGTAGGTCATCGCGTATCCCAGAAGGGCCAGGGACGCATCCTGGCGATCGAGCAGAGCGAGGAGCCCGCCGATGACGGCGACCAGTCCGGGAACAGCGGCCAGGCCGAGAAACGAACCCAGATGGGCGCGATACAAACGAAGCGCCCGATCGATGAGATCGCCAGCGGAGACCGGTTGTAACAGCACTCGTCGCGACTTCATGCCATGGCGAGTGTATAGTTTACCAGTCCGCGCCATGGTGGTAAAGAATAGGGCATCCCTTCAAGCCCCGGAGCTGGTCTCCGGGGTCCGGTGATTTGGTAGCTAGTCCCCCCCGTGCCCACCCCATTCACGAAAGCCACGGAGCTTGGCTCCGGGGCCTGAAGTTTGGCCCTTTTCAAGCAGGCAATCGGGTTAGAACTGGTAGGTGGGAACGGGAACCAGGCCTAAATCCGCACCGACCCGGCCACCGCGTTCCACAGTCCGGCCCACCAGAGCTCATTTTTCCAGAGTTTGCCGGTCAACCCCGACCAAAGTGCCTGAAATTCCTGGGTGCCCCATAACTCCTGCCGATAGCCGCGCCACAAACTATTGAACGACCAACGACGGGCCCCCGACCACCAGCGACTCGGTGGACGCACTGAACCGCCGGTCACCCCCCAGGCTCGGTAGCCGGCCAGCACCAAGATGGCGTAGACCCAGGCGGCCCACCTCACCGACAGGATGGCCGACGGCGGCGACCAACATGGCATCTGACCCACGCCGAACCCCGTCTTCATCTCCCGATGCGAGACTTCCACTTCCCAGCGTTGCCAGAGCCATTCCAGGATCTCCTCAAGCGGCAGCGGTAACGGCCACTGGCCCTGACGCCAGACGGCCGAGATGAGCCAATAGGTGGGCTCCTTGTAATAGGGCCGACGCCCCGGCTTGCTCACTCGCAGGCCTTTGATCACCAGCAAGAAAACCGGTTGCTGGGCCGCGCCGCGAGCCAGAAACGGTCCCTCCAGCCGATACCGCAAGCGCACCCGCCGCCCCCGCACTTGCAGCCAACGGATGTGCCAGCCCGACTTCTCGCCGATCCAGCCATCGGGTCGCCGCACCCGCGCTCCATACTTGCGCCGTCGGCCCCGCCCGCTCTGGGGTTGGGGCAACTCATATCACGCCCGGTTCTTGGCCGTCCGCACCACCAAGCTGGTGCGCTCGGGCAACTGGCCCCAGATGGCCTTCACATCATAGGATCCATCGCCCAACGCCAACAGCCATTGCCGCTGACGCCCGGCCGCATCCAACTGCGGCCGCCGCCACCGTAGACCCATCAACCCCGCTTCCCACTCCTTGCGCGCCGGCTCGGGCGAGGACACTGCTTTCTCGGGAAACGCCGCCAGCAGTCGCAGCGGGATGGCTCGACTATACCCCTCCTCCCTGGGCGTCAGCCACGCCAGATTGACAAACCGCTGTGCCCGGTCGATCCCCGGCTTGAAGACCGGCGTGCGCGGACACCGCCGCCA
>RFHM01000127.1 GCA_003696865.1 Acidobacteriota bacterium
CCAAGATCCTCCTTCGAAAATGGCCACAGATTCTTTTCCTTATCTGTGATCATCGGTGAAATCTGTGGCTTGATGTTCATTTCCTGGATGTGACTCGACCGCGCCATGGGCGAGCCTTTCGAAAATAGAGGGTGGCGCAAGCTGTCAGCTTGCGCGACATTCCCCGAACGTCCATCGATGAACTACCTTGAGCATCTCGGGGGATTCTTGCCAAAACCGGCGTGGATTGTGGATGAACAAGCAGGCGTTATGAGAGCCCATGTCGGTCATGAGGCCAAGTCGAACGACCATTCTCTCTCATCGGCCTCAGTGGAAGTAGCCCGCGCGGGTGTGAACTTGCGCCCCCTCCCGATTGACCTTGATATGAATCGTGTGAAAGCGACCGCTCCTCGGGGGATTGTTCGGGTAGTATCCCAGGCTGTAGAGATGCCGGAGTTCCAGGAGAATCTGGAAGAAAGTGGCCGACAGATCCGTCAGGTGATCGGCTCGGTAAAGTCTTCCGCCGGACAACCTCGCCAGTTGCCGGAGGAAGACCTTGGCCGAGGCGTAACCGCGGCGTAGCCCCAGCAATCTTTCATTCAGTTCGTCGCCCGCGGATTGTTCCCGCGCCAGACGTTCCATGAGCTTCTGAGTATCATAGGCGACGATGTAAACGGGGGCGCCCACTTCGGCGACCAGTTCGAGGACGCCGTCCCTGTCAATGAGTGTGCTGGCACTATCGTATCCATCGGTGAGAAGCACGATGGCTCGGCGTCCCCGAATCGAATTGAGGTGTTCGATGAGCGTGAGCATCACGGCGTCGTAAAGGCGGGTTGTCGTTCCCGTTGTGAGCGCGCGCACGGCTTGGGCTAACTCTCTGGAGTCCGCTGCGGGACGGGATGTCGTGCGAATCTCATCGCCGAATGCCACGAGCACAACGTGGTCCGTTGGTCGCAATTGCTCCATGAAGCCGATGGCCGCTTCTTGAAGCTGATGGAATTGGCTCTTGGTGCTCAGGCTGGTGTCGATGAGCAGCGCGACCGTCAGCGGCTCGTCCGTCGTCGCAAAAAAGACGATCTGTTGACGTCGACCGTCTTCGAACAGCGCGAAGTCGCTCTTTTTCAGATCGGCGATATACCGGCCTTCGCTGTCGCGGACGATCACCGGAACATTCACTAAATCGGCAGTGAGGGTGAGGATTGACGGCTCGCCGCCAGATGCCCCTTCCCGGGGGATGGTCGGCGAGAGTTCTTGCTCGACGGCATCTTGATGACGTCTCGTCGTGACGGCGGCGTGGTTCACTTCCGTTTCGTGGAAACGATCGGGGGCTGACCGTCCGGTTCGCTCAACGTGTTGAGCCAACCACTCATTCCGTTGTCGGCGGATTTCTTTGGCGAGCCGGGGCCGGTTCAAGCGTTTCACGACCCGAGTCAGAGTGTGCAGAACGACATCGAATCGCGAATACGACTCCGCCGTCGTATAAAGTTCGATCAGGTGATCGAGGGCTCGGGCCCACTGATGGCGTTTCACATAGTACTGTGCCAGGTTCAAGCGGTGTTCGGCCTGTTGGTCGAGCCGGGGAGTCCAGTTGCGGTTGAGCAGAGAGTGAGGGCGTCGTCGAACGGATTGTGTCAGGGCGCGCAAAAGCTGCTGCAGTGAAGGAGCAGACGAGCCGGGTAATTGATGCCTCCAGGAGGCCATCATTCGGACGGGGACGGGATGGTGGTCGAGCTGTCCCGGGAACCAGCGCGACCGTCTGATGGCTTCTATGGCCGCTTGATCGAGAAGGGCGACTCCTGATGGCCGGATGACCGAGATGTCCCGAGGCCGCCCTCGGGCGTCGATGGTGAATTCCAATATGACGCGGCCTGACTGGCGGGCTCGTCGCAATTGTTTCAGGTATTGCTCGATGTCACCTCGTCTCTTCAATCGAGGCTTCAGCAGTCCCGGATAATCGGCTGGATAGATGGTGCCATGTTGATTCCCGGAATCGGCTCGATGACGCTCCTCGGATTGAGAAATCAGGCCAGCCACTCCCTGTGGCTCCCGAGAATCGATGTCGCTCCAGCCGCCGATCGTTCTGGCGTCAGCCATGGCCACGAGGCATCCCCAGAGCAAGCTGCCGGCAATGACCCAGGAGCTGATGCAATCGAACCCGCCTTTTCTCATCTTCCCGGTCAGCGATGACCACATGTCACAAACGAAGGTCATTATCCTCGTTTCAATACGGCTTGTCAGGGTAAAGTTTATCAGATGGAACATCGATGGTCACCGTTGTGCAGCCGACCAGGACGCATCCATCCGTGGTTAGACAGGAACCGCATTCATGAGCTCTGGCTACCGGGATCTGGAACTGGATTACACCCAGGACAACGATGCAGATCACTACCATGACCAAGATAAAGCTGCAAGGTTGACTTTCCATGATTCATCTCTCTTAAAACTCCGTTCCATTCTCCTCATCGCGCCGGTGGAGGTCAAGAAAAATCGATATGGAATTTTTTCTTTTTTGGGACGATCTGCCGCATGGAAGTCATTGAATCATCAGGACTTGTTGAGAGGGTGTGACAGGGATGTCGGGTTTTTGCTCTCCGGTGTCACACTTTGTGATCGTGAGTATCAGTCATTCCTGTCTGGGGTCGGTGGCCCGTGTGACCATGTGGCGGTAGGTCGAGGGGGGGAGTCTGTGGATCTGGACGATGAGCGAGCCATGAACACTCGATGTCAACTCCTTCGCACTGCTGAGCGGAAGGGGGTCACGCTACCCGATATCGGATGAAGGCGATCCAGGCCATCACAAATGTCATTATGGTCAGCACAACCAAGGCCGCCGCTCGCCAGAGGATCAGATGGAGTTTGTCGTTCAGGCTCACTCCCTCATAGTCGAACTGGGGGAGGGTGCTCTTGTCGATGGGCACATCTTTGTAAGACAACCTGGGAATGATGAGCATATATCCCCGCTCATAAATGCCCACCTCGCCGAGTTCGGACACCGCTCGGTCAAACTCTTGCATGCTCACTCTCTTCACCTTGATTGTGCGCTCCGATCCAATAGCACGCTTCATTCGCTCGACCCACCGAGCAAAAATCTGGCGATACTGATTGGCCGCTCGATAAAAGAGTTCGTGGTTGCGAAAGTCCGTTCCGGCCAGCGAGCTCAACAGGCTTTGATAAAGCGAAACCGGGCTCAGAGCAGAGAGCACTTCTATCATGTACAATTGTCGGATCAGACGATGAATGTACTCCTCCCTCACGCGAATCAACTCCCGGTGAAACGCTGCATAAGCCTGTCGCTGTTGGCGAGTGATCGTCTGTTGAAGTTTGTTGAGCTGCTCTTCTTTTTCCCGATCGCTCAGATCCGGGCGGTCCAGAATCTCATCGATCATCAGAGAAGAGATCTCCGGCCGATTGACATCATACCGCTGCTGCGCTGATCTGAGCTGCATCTGGTACGTGGTCGTGTCCGGTACGGGAGCCAGAAGTTGACCAATTAACGTGGCTCCGCTCGGCACCAGCACGACCTCGATGATCCAGAACAAAAGGCAGATGACCAATGCCGTGGAGGCTCTCGGCGTCAGGCTCGATGCGAGCAGCCCGATGGTGACATGGGCGCCCAGAAAGATGATCGTCAACCCCACCACCCAGCCCGTCACCGTCATGATTTCCGCGGTGAGATTGATGACACCGCTCGTGGCAATGATCAGCAGATTAATGATGGCGCTCAGGAGAAAGACCGGCACGAGCACCATCATGATACCACTCCACTTTCCAACCAATACGGTGGCCCGACTCACATGGTGAGAGAAAATGAGCCGAAGTGTTCCTCGTTCGCGCTCGCCAGCTACAGCATCAAAACTCATGAGCAGTGCTACCAGGCTGAATAGATATCCGATGACAGACGCCCAATCCAGACTCGGGCGGCCGGCCAGAAGAGGGCGCTTGCTCACGTCCGCTAACGGGTAGTCGACAAACGAGGCGCTGACAAGGAGGTAAGCAGGCAGATTTTTGCTCTGTCCCTCGGCGAGAAAGGCCAACGGACTTGGTCTCTTCAAAACCGCCACCGTCTCCAGATTCGCCATTTCTCGGGCCACAGCGTGCAGCTTCTCATAATGGACTTTGGCTTGACGGAGATCGGTCACCGAGTGGGGTGCCGCCAGTCCCATCAGAAGAACGCAGATGGCGTACAGCACGACCAGCCGATAGTCGTAGAGGCAACTGAGAATCGTGTATCGCATGACGTCGCGCCACTTCATGCCGATCCTCCTCAACTCCTCACATCGTAGCGCAAGAAGACGATGAAACTGAATGTCCAGGTTAAAATGGCCCATAGGAAGAGAGACAATGCCGGAGCCAGAGCCCGCTCTATACTCTTGCGCAACGTTTCCGGACGAAAACCCGGTTGGGGGATTCCACCAGTGTCAAGAGGACCCCAGTCGCCAGCGTAGAAGTACTCTCGCCTGGGATACTGTCGGAGCTTCGCCTCTTGCCATTGTCGGAGTTGCTCATTGGCTTGGCGAGCTTGCTCATAAAATCGCCTGACTGCTCCGATATCCGTCCGAGCCAGAATTTGAGCCAGGGTGACGAAGCTGGCGTAAGGAGAAATCCGATCGATAGCCGACGCCAAATAAGCTTGCTCGAAATTCCGATTCGCGTAATCTTCATCCAGCTCACTCGGTGTGAGAGCCGGTTCGTCGAGCTGCTCTGCGAGTTCAAACACAGTCAAATCAGAGAAAGAGACCGCCTCCGACCTCAGTGGCACCATCGCCCGCGCTATCCACGCCGAGAGCGCTGGATGGATGATGACCAATCCGACCCAACCGAGAAACGCGATGATCAAAGCCGTGGTCGCCTGTCGTGACAGGATGGAAGCCAAAATGCCCAGGCCGACGAAAGCCGCCGTGACCATCGCACCGGCCAGAAAAAACAGGACGTATCGTTTCCCAGCGTCGCCGGTCAACAGTTGCGGCGCTTTGAATTCAATGAGAAGAAGGAACGACACCCACCCGCAACAGAATGGAACAAAGACGGAGATGAAATTGCCCAGATATTCGGCCAGAAGCAGCTTGTATCGAGGGACAGTGTATGAGAGGGTCAGGGCAAGAGTTCCCTCTTCTCGCTCGCCAGCGACACCATTATGGGCGAAGAAGACGCCGAGCAGGCTCAACAGCAGCGCCGCCAGCGTGGTGAAATCGAACCGTCGCATGACCACCAGCAAGAAGTTCGACTTCTCGCGACTGGCAATCGTGATGAGTCCATACTTGCCCTTTAACTTGGCCACCGAACCGTATTGCTCACCCACGCCACGAGCCAGCACGCTGAGTTTCTCAGGTGGGCGATTCAAATCCACGGCCGTTTCCGCATAGACCATGGCTCTTTGCAGTCTGAGAAGATATGCATCTTTCATCGCATCATAGAGTGCCTGTCGAGCGCGATAATGATCGATGCCGAGCCAGGCGGTGGCTGACGCCACCAGGATGAACAAGAGGGTTGCTAGAACGAGCTTGCCAGTGACCACGTTCAACCGGATACGTTTATTAGCGATGAGGAGAAGATGTTCCATCACGAAATGCGCTTACGTCCTGAATCCTGATCGCTCATTCAGTGTCATGGATTGCCATGATACCTTGACGCTCTTCTCTCATGAAAGTCCGGGCGAATGCCTTCCACACCCACAGCCAACTCTGTGGCTAACATGTGGGAGTTTCCTGGGAGCTTGGATCAGTTGCGGTCCTTCGGGACAACGACCATAGAAAATTGATCGAGGACCACCTGCCCTCTCAGTCAAAGGTGGTCCTCGACGATCATCCTCGGGCTCGATTCACTGTGCCGAACATCGGCCAGGAGACTACGTGATGTGAGGCAAAACCGGCTTACTCACTGGGAAACCTCTCTTGATGAAGTCTCGCCTGAATCATTTCAGCTCGATGCCACGATTATTAACTCTTCTCTCGTACATGATCCACTGCAGCCGCCGGCCGTACAGTTTTCGCCGCAACAGAGTCTCGTCACCCCGCCTTGCTTTATCTTCTGCAGACAGGCATAGCCAGTCATTGACGTGAGAGCAAGTGTGAGGTTTACTGCCGTCATACCAATGAGTATCCATCGGGTTACTTTCTTCAACATGTCTGATCATCCTCCTTTTTCAAGATATTCACTCCAAAAAGAGTCCCGTATATTCATACCTGTTCCGGTAATTCCATCCGATAGATGCCGTAAGGCGGAAAGAGAGCGACCATGAACGTCGTCCCATCACTGAGAATCGTGATCCGACCAAACATCAAAGCCCGACCTCTGTATATGCGATCCATCATGGCATTTGAATAGTTCGCTCTTCGTACATAGACATAGCCTCTTGCTTTTTCTACCGGGCGAGGTGTGAATATGGCAACCTGCTCCCCCTCACCGTTCATAACATAAAGGGCGTTATCCGGCAGTAAGGCGAATATGTTTCCATTCCTTGGATCAATACTCGATTCCCAGGCTGTGAGATTGGCCATGTCCGTCCCCATGAACTGGACGACGATTTTTTTGGCCATGGCTTCGGTGACCACATAGTGAGTGAGAAGATCCACGCTCGGTCCACGGAGTCGCGTTTCGAAAACCAGCTCACCCTCGGGGGTGTATTTCTGGATGATGGGAGCGACGACGAAAGTGACATAGACGAAATCCTGGGAATCGACAGTCAGAGCGACGCGATTGATGGCCGTTTGATACTTGGTGTCCTTGTCCTTATGCTGCTCACCATAGACGCCGGAAAAAGACTTCAACTCGCCGAACGACCGCAGGAGCTTACCATCTTTCGAGTAAGCCGATACCAATCTCCCCTCCTCTGGCTGTCCTACGAGGATCTCGCCCTTGGAGTTGACGGCCAATCCTCGGGTATAAGGCAGGCGGAATTGGTTGATGAACTTTCCACCGAGATCGAGCACCTGAATCCGGTGATTGCCCTCATCGTAGACATAGATGAGCCCATTCCTGATGACAAAATCATCCGGGTGAAAGAATTCGCTCGGTCCGGCTCCCACAGAACCTATGCTTCTCTCGAACTTCATGGCTCGATCATAGACGAGGATGCGCGAAGCCTTGTAATCGAGGATGAAGTACTCGCCGTCATGCTGGAGTACGCGGCGAGGCTCAACGGGCTTCACCTCAGCCTCCTGGAATACAGGAACCAGCCGCATGGGGGGCGAGGTCTCTCGCTGTTGCACGAGCGCCGTTCCTGCCGCAACGGCAAGGCAGGCTCCCGTGGTCAAACTGAGACCGAGCCACCACATCAGCCCGATATGCTGTTTTGTTCTCCATCTCATGATGACGTGCCTCCTTCCCATCGACTCATCCATTCCTCCCAGGATTCGACTCGTTTGATGGTCCCATCATAGTCCGTCTCGATGACGAGCACTTCGGCTCCTCCCGACGTTGACCAGGAGTATGGATCTTCAGTGTCGTCCAGCGCTTCCGCCGCCACATAGAAGTAACTCGTATCAATGCCACGCTTCTTCGCCTCGAAAAGAATCTCATCCCGAGAGAAGTTCTGGCTGAAAATGACCAGTGGTCGTACTCCTTCCCGACGCTCTATCGAGGCATATTGATCCAGATACCCGCTCAAGCGACAGACAGGACATGTGGCCGTGAAGATGATGAAAAGGCGTGGAGTCCGGATTTCATCAAGCTGCAGGAGTCTCCAGTCGTTGATTCTGACCAGCATTATATCGGGCAGATGTTCGCCTTCCTGTAGCCGAATCTCAGCCGCAGGTGAAGAATGAGACGCTCTGCCCAGTAAGAATTTCTCGGTGAGCTGCCTCAGATCTTCAGGATCGAAGAAATCAACTGTGGAGAAGCGAACCTTGTTGTGAGGGTCAACAAAAAGACAGGCGTCAAGTCCGGACGAGATTCCCAGGGCGCGAGCAATGGCTAGGTCTCGGTCGCGAATCAATGGAAAAGCGATCAAGCCAAGCTCAGCGAGTCGTTGCGCCTCAGGGAAAGATCCTGCTACGACGCCGACAACATGGAGGCCGCTGGTGTGGAATCGCTCATATAGAATCTGGGCATATTTGAGATTTGGAATTGCCCAGCGGCGAGAGTCCTCTCCGAAATACAGAATGAGCCACCACCGATTCTCAATCGGACGAGGCCTTTCGAGACCAAGGCGATCTAACACGTGTACGGCCGATGCCCCATAAGAGAGTATGGACGATGTGGGGAACTCATGACCTTGCTGGGAATAGTAGTGATAGATCCAGAGACAGCCAAGGTTCAGGGTAATAAAAACGGCGGCCGTGAGCGTCGCTTTCAACTGCCAGGCTAATCTCATAGCTCCAGCAATCTCCTCAGCGTCATTCGTGATCTTCCGGTTTTCACTCAGCCAGAGCGGCCGACTCCTCTCGTTTTATCTCCCCCTCTGTACTACTGGCGCTCTGTCTCCATTGTCTTCATCGCGCCGGTGGAGGTCAAGAAAAATCGATATGGAATTTTTTCTTTTTTTGAACGATCTGCCGCATGGAACTCATTGAATCATCAGGACTTGTTGAGAGGGTGTGACAGGGATGTCGGGTTTTTGCTCTCTGGTGTCACACTTTGTGATCGTGAGTATCGGTCATCCTTGTCTGGGGTCGGTGGCCCGTGTGACCATGTGGCGGTAGGTCGAGGGAGGGAGTCCGTAGGTCTGTTTGAAGTGGCGGCAGAAGTCGCCGACGTGCCGGTAGCCCACCGACCGGGCCACCTGCTTGATGCTCCACGAAGACTGGCGGAGCAACTCTTCGGCCCGGCGCAGGCGGACGGTGCGTCGGTAGTGTCGGAAGCCGACGCCCATCTCTGCCTTGAACCGTCGGGACAAGGCGCCGACCGATTCCCCCACCGGTTGACGGCGAGGCGCCAACGGGCGTCCCGGGCTCCCGCCCGGTCGGTTGTTCTCATTTCGGTGGCTTCTCCCACCCATTCGTTCACTTCAAAATGCGAAGGTCAATAAGAGACATCCCCACCATCAGACGAACAAGGCACTGTCCTCGCTCTTGGAAAGAGCAACTCATTGGAGCATCACTCCCAGAACACCATTGCTAGACGAGCCCTTTCATCTCTGCTCGAGCGGATGTTCCAGGTTGGCGATCATTTTCTTCAACCGCTCGAGTGCGTCGGGCCTCAACTGGCCCTCTTGATTGAGGAGCCCTTTTTGCAGGAGTCGATTCAGCCAGCGTTGGCCGATCTTGATCGGCCCTTCCTTGATTTCTTGCTCGAGCGCTCGGGGCGCCAACCGTTTGCATACTGGCAAGACCTTGTATTGGAGATCGTATCGCGAGGCTGTCGCCTGATCTAAGAATCTCTTCCTCACGGTTTCTCCCCGTGTGCCCCACACTGTTCCATCTGCAAACAAGACGCCCATCACGCTGACAGTCACGTTCCTGACGTTCTCAGTGGTTTGGGTGACGTTTAGTGGAATCATCGGGACGGATGTCTCCTCGCCTGGAGTGAAGTAGCGGCGCGGCCCTCGAAGACTTCCAGCAATCGATCCCAGGAAGCTTTGATACCAGGGGTAGGAAATAAAGCCTCCCGTGGTCTCGTAGCGGATCATGCCACTGATGGCGGCGATCGGCTTGCCACTCACGTTCTTCAATGTCAAGAGGCCCTGGCCGGAAGTGGTCTGTCCCAAAGCCACCTGCCCAGAGGCCATAACTGGGCAATCGGGAGCAGAACGTGAGACGATGGGCGTCGGCGTTCTGATCTCCTCCCGAAGGGGCGGTGGGACCGGCGGCCGCGTGGACTGTTGGGGCAGCGCTTGAGCGGAAGCGCACATAGCAGCCATGGCGATGACGCCCATGACGATCAAGGGCACAACCACAATCATTCTCGAACACTGGGATCGCATATCTCCTCCTTTCGTTCTCAAAGGTCACCTCTTTTTTCTAAGACCCTGTCGTCGCTCGCTGAGTAGGAGCGGTTCTAGGCCTCGATGATGATCCTCGTCCAGGCGGCATCGACCAGAATCCACTTTCCTTGGCCCTGGTTCCAGACCCACCACGCCTCACAATCCCAATCACCGTACGTCGCCGTCGTGCATTCCAGAGCCTTGGCCGGGGAAATGGTCAAAGCCGCCAAGATCATAAGCGAGTTCATCAATCTCATTAACCATGTCCCTAAAGTCTCGTTCGACTTTTTCATTTCATCACTCCTCCCACTTTATTTCCGTCTTATTCTCTTCATCTCGCGTCTCGGGGTCAAGAACAATCGATATGGAATTTTTTCTTTTTTTGAACGATCTGCCGCATGGAACTCATTGAATCATCAGGAGTTATGGAGAGGGTGTGACAGGGATGTCGGGTTTTTGCTCTC
>RFHM01000128.1 GCA_003696865.1 Acidobacteriota bacterium
ATCTGGAGTGGACGCCGCAATGGCAGCAACTCGCCGGTGCCGCCGACGCCGTCTGCTTCGGCACGTTGGCTCAACGCGCGCCGCGCTCCCGCCAGACGATCCATCGCTTCCTCGAGGCGACGTCGCCGGACTGTCTCCGTCTGTTCGACGTCAACCTGAGGTCGTCTTATTACAGTGTGGAACTCCTTCGTCGATCGTTCCAGCGCGCCGAGGTCGCCAAGCTCAACGATGAGGAACTCCGGCGAGTGACCGAACTTCTGGAGTTGGGTGGCAGCGATCTGGTAGGGCGAGCCGAGCGGTTGCGACGGACTTTCGATCTCACCGTGGTCTGCATCACGCGAGGGGCGCGAGGGAGCCTCCTCGTCGCCGAAAGCGAAGTGGTCGAACACCCGGGCGTCATGGTCGACGTCGTCGATACTGTCGGCGCCGGCGATGCGTTCACCGCCGCCCTCGCCTACCACTACCTCCGTGGGGCCTCGTTGACGGCGATGAGCGAAGCGGCCAATCGACTGGGCGCTTTGGTGGCCGCTCGGCGAGGCGCTGTTCCCATGATCGATGAGGATATCCTGGAGCGAGTGAGGCATCCGTTCCGTCGCGAGGCGTCTCGATGATCCCCCGGGACTTCCCGATGCCGCCGATGAAATACCACGGTCACAAGGAGGGAGCTCGACGGTGACGCTGAGTCCCATTGATGGTGGGCTGATCCTCATCTATTTCCTCGTCGTGCTGGTCATCGGCTTTCGCGTCGCGCGACGGCGAGCGGGCGCCGAAGAGTATTTTCTCGCCGGGCGGCGATTGGGATGGTTGGTCATCGGCGTCTCATTATTCGCTTCCAATATCTCCAGCACCACGCTGGTGGGATTGGCCGGATCGGCCTACGATACGGGCATCTCCATCTCCAACTACGAGTGGATGGCGACGATCGTCCTCGTCTTCTTCGCCATCTTTTTCATCCCCTATTACCTGCGCTCGCGGATGTATACCATGCCCGAGTTCCTCGAACGCCGATATCGGCCTGCCTGCCGGTATTATTTCTCCGCGTTGACCATCCTGGGCAACGTGTTCATCGACACGGCGGGCACGCTCTATGCCGGCGCACTGGTCATTCACTCGTTCTTCCCGAGCATTCCTCTCTGGGAACTCGGTTTCATTCTGGCCCTGGTAGCCGGCGTGTATACGACGGCGGGAGGGTTGGCCGCCGTCGTGTACACCGACCTCATTCAAGGCGTCATTCTCCTCATCGGGGCGGCGGGGATGACGTTTCTCGCTCTACAACGAGCGGGATCGTGGGAGACGGTCGTCGCGCACACGCCGCCGGAAATGCTCAGCGTCATTCGACCGCTGGACGATGTCACGATGCCCTGGCTGGGCACGCTCATCGGCGTGCCCGTGCTCGGATTCTATTTCTGGTGCACCAATCAATTCATCGTGCAGCGCGTGCTGGCGGCTCGGAACATCCGTCACGCCCGGTGGGGGGCGCTCCTGGCCGGACTGCTCAAGCTCCCCGTCCTGTTCATCATGGTGTTTCCCGGAATCATCGCCCGTCAACTCTATCCCCATCTGGCGCGTCCCGATCTCGTGTTCCCCACGCTGGTAGGGGATATCCTTCCCACGGGGATCAAGGGACTCGTTCTCGCCGGGTTCATCGCCGCCATCATGTCCAGCCTCGATTCCACGCTCAACTCGGCGTCCACGCTGATCACGATGGATTTTGTGAGCACCCGTCGACCGGCGATCTCCGATGAGCGCCTGGCGTCGATCGGCCGCCTCACTACTATCCTGTTCATGCTCATCAGCGCGCTGTGGGTGCCGGTGGTGGCCCGGGCGAGCACGTTGTTCGAGTATTTGCAAAGTTCGCTGGCTTATCTATTCCCGCCGGTGGTCGCCGTCTTCCTCCTCGGCCTGTTCTGGAAGCGGGCCAACGGCACCGGAGCGCTGACGGGCATGATCGTCGGACATGGTGTGGCCATCGCCACTTTTCTCCTCGATCGATTCACCGACTGGCTTCCCTCCGTTCACTTCTTGATTCTGGCCGGTCTGTTCCTCGTCGTGACGGCAGCGGTCATCGTCGTGGTCAGCCTGTGGACGCCCCCTCCTCCGGAGGATCGCGTGGACGCGCTTACCTGGTCGGCCGCCCGGATGGCCGATGCCGTCGACGATTTGCCGGCGGTTCCCTGGTATCAGGATTACCGCTGGCAATCGCTGGCCCTGCTCTTGCTCACCGGTTGGCTGGTCTGGACGTACCGATGACGGACGCCCCTGTGCTAGAATGTTGCTCTCGACCGTGATCGACAATGCTCCATTGAAATTCGCCTGGACGCTGCTGGTGGCCGGAGGTTTCCTCTGGGGTTCAGCGGTGAGCGGGTTGGCCAACGCTCAAACGTCATCGGCAGAACAACACTACCGACGTGGCATCGCCCTGATGCGCCAGCACGACTACGCGCGAGCCAGCGAAGCGTTCCGCGCCGCCCTGCGATTGGTCCCCGAATGGGCGGCGGCGTATAACGCGCTGGGTCTGGCTCTGGGACACCTGGGGAAACTGGACGAAGCCATCGCCGCTTTCCGCCAGGCCACGAAACTGAAGCCCGATTTCGCCGAAGCATTCCGTAATCTGGGCATCGCTCTTCAACGAAAGGGAGCGTTCGCCGAAGCCAGCACGGCTTATCGTCGAGCCATCCAGCTTCGCCCCGATGATACTCGGTCACGACAATACCTCGTTCAGGTGCTCCAACGCCTCGGCGACATCCCAGGGGCGATTGACG
>RFHM01000129.1 GCA_003696865.1 Acidobacteriota bacterium
GCTCACCGTCGGGCAGGTCGCGTCGCTGACCGTCACGCTGACGGTCACCATCGAAGAGACCATCGAGGTAGAGGCGGCTACGGCTCAGAGCCTGGACACGGCCAAAGCCGAAGTGAGCCAGGTGATCGAGGAGCGTCGCATCACCGATCTCCCCATTCAAGGTCGGCAGTTCATCGACTTCGCCAAGCTCACCCCCTCGGTGACCGTTGGTCGCAGCACGTCGGTGGGGAGTCAATCTCCCTTCAGCGAGCCGGCATTGAAGCTGAGCTTCGGCGGCGTGCGGGAAACCCATTCGGTGTTCATCGCCCTGGATGGTCTCGATTATACGACGAGCATTTCCGGCGTCCAACGGGCATCGCCGTCGCAAGACTGGGTGCAGGAATTCCGCGTCGTCTCCAATTCCTACACGGCGGATACCGGGCGCCATCTGGGCGGCATCGTCAACATTGTCACCAAGTCGGGGAGCAATGACGTTCACGGGTCCATCTATTACTTCTTCCGCAACGATGCGCTCAATGCCAAAAATCCATTGACGTCGCCGGGCTTCGAGACATTACGGTTCAATCAGTTTGGCTTCACGGCGAGCGGCCCTCTGGTGCGCAACCAGACGTTCTTGTTTGGTGGTTATGAAGGACAGCGACGGGCCGAGTCGCCGCTCTATTCCGACTTCATCTTGAAGAACATCGATCGCATCAATGCCGTCAAGCAGTCTCTGGGATTGGCCGCCGAGAACCTGTCCATCCTCAGGATCAATGACTACGATCAATTCATCGGCAAGCTCACGCATCATTTCAGCGACGCCACCTTCCTCAACGCTCGTTATCTGTTCACCGATCAACGGAACGAGAATGTCCTGGGCGCGCCGCCGGGATTGGGCATGCCGTCGACGTTCCGCCAGAATCCCATTCGCGATCAGACGGCAGCGGCCAATGTCATTCACATCCTCTCTCCCGCGCTGACCAGCGAATCGGCCTTCCAGTGGGGGCGGCGGACGCTCAATCTGCGGCCGGTGGGCACCGGTCTGGAACCGGCGTTGCAGATCCCCAATCTCGTGCAGATGGGCGGCATCGTCGGCGGCGTCATCTTCTACCGGGAGACGCGCCTTCAGTTCACCGAGAATCTCGCCTATCAGCGGGGAACGCACTCGTTCAAGTTCGGCGGCGAATTCCATACCATTTGGGATCGCGATCTCGGTCCGTTCTTCACCCCTGGTCTGGCCGTGTTCACGCCGGAGAGCTTCTTCGGTGATCCCCCCTTCTTCCGGCCCACGGCGGTCCTGTTCATCTTCGGCGAGCCCCGCGCCTTATTCGGTCAGCCGCTGCCCTCGCGCGACCCTCGTTTCCAGGCCGGATTGTTCGCCAGTCCCGCTGGCGAGATCTTCGAGGATGCCGCCTCACTGCGGTGGCGACATGAGATCTACGCCGTCTACGGTCAAGACCAATGGCGTCTCCGGCCAAACGTCCTCCTCACTCTGGGTCTGCGGTATGAAATCGAGACCAAGCCTTCGGAGCTGGCCGATGGCCGTTTCTTCAAGAATGATTTCAACAATGTGCAACCGCGCGTGGGATTCTCCTATAGCTTCGATAAGCAGCGGGGAGTATTGCGCGGCGGATTCGGCATCTTCCACGGTCAATTCGGCATCAGCGATCTCATCGAGGGCATCAACTCCAGTGGCCCGATCGGACCGTACCTCGACAACCCGTTGGTCGCTCAATTCAGAGATCCGGAGAAGAGTTTGATCGGATTCGGCACGTTTGGGCCGGTGGGCCCCATCCCCGGGCCGTTCACCGCCGGTCCGGCGTTTGCCAATTTCCTGCGCACCGGCGCTTATCCGGCTCCCGAACGATTGATCAGTTTTCCCGCCGGATTCTCTCAACGCGATTTTCCCACTCCCTATGCTCTGCAGACCAGTCTGGAGCTGGAACATCAGTTCGGTCGGGATATTTTCGTCTCGGCGGGATATTCTTACGTTCACGCCATCAAGCTCCAGCAGCCGCTCAACGTGAACGCCAAGCCGTTCGGCGTGCTTCCTAACGGGAAGACGCGGTTTTCCGCGGCCGATCCGCGGTTCGGATTTGCGCTCCTCAATACGCCGACGGCCTTCTCCATCTATCATGCGGGAATTCTCACCCTCCGCAAATCGTTCAGCCACCACTATAGTGCGATGGTTAACTATGTCTGGTCCAAGTCCATCGATAATATCACCACGCTCTCGCTCACCACGGTGGCCGAGAATTTCCTGCGGCCCGATCTGGAGCGCGGCCTTTCGGATAATCACGTCGGGCACCGGCTCACCGCCACGTTCCTGGCCGAAGGCCCCAAACGAGGATGGCTCCGCGACTTCAAGATCGCCATCCTGGCGGCGGCCGAAAGTGCGCGATTCTTCACCATCTTCACCGGTTTCGATACCAACAGCGACAACTTTCCTTTCCCCGATCGCGTGGGCATAGCGGGCCGCAACGTATATAAGGGCGATCCTTTCTTCAACCTCGATGTGCGCCTCCAGCGCCAGATCCCGTTCACCGAGCGCGTTCGGGGCGTCTTCAGCGTCGAGGTGTTCAATCTGTTCAACGTCGTCAATGTCCTGGATATCAACACCGTCTATGGAGCGGCCGATTTCATCGGGCCTCAGCCGAAGGCCTTCGGCGATGGCATTCGCGGGCCGGTGCCCGAATTCGGCTCCGCTCGATTCGCCGCTCCCGCGCGTCAGCTCCAGTTCTCATTTCGATTGAACTTCTGAGGCGAAGACATCTCGAGGGCGTCGTCCATGGCGCGCGCCGAGCCACATCGAGAGGATGAAAAGAACCCGTTGGAGGATCTCTGCGTTCTCTGCGCCTTTGCGGCGATTTTCGAAAGAGGAGAAGGATCATGGCCAATAGCGCATCTCACAGTCTGAGGACATTCCTGGCCGAAATGGAAGCTATGGGCGAACTCATTCGCATTCGCCGACCGGCCGATCCGCTCACCGAAATCCCCGCGCTGTGTTCGGAGACGACCAGGCCCATCCTGTTCGAAAACGTGAAAGGGTATTCCGGATGGCGCGTCGTCGATGGTCTGTTGCGGTTTCGGCGCCATCAAGCCGTGGCCTTGAAGTGTTCGCCGGAGAATCTCATTCCCCATCTGGCTCTCAAGTACATGCAAGGTCCGGGGAAGACGCGTCTGGTCGACGATGGGCCGGTCAAAGAGGTCATCTGGAAGGGCGAGGATGTCGATCTCGGTCGGCTCCCCGCCTCCACGCCCAGTGAGGGAATCGCCGTCCCCCATCTGAACATGTCGCCGGAGGACTTTCATATTCGCACCATCAGCGGTGGTTTTGGCGTGACCAAGGATCCGGTGACCGGCGTGCAGAACTGTTTCTTCCCCACCACGCAGATCATGGGACCGCGGCGCGCGCAGTTTTATGTGTTCTCATCGCACACGGCCGAGAACATCAAGCGCTACCAGATGCTCGGTCGGCGCGCGCCCATGGCGGTCGTACTGGGATGCCATCCGGCGTATGAAGTGGCCGCCGTGTATACGGGGCCGCATCCGGGCTACAGCGAGATCGAAATCGCCGGGACGCTGTTGGGAGAGACGATCGAGCTGGTGCGTGGTGAGACGGTCGATCTGCAACTGCCCGCCCACGCCGAGATCATCATCGAGGGGTACATCGATCCTCATCCAGGACCGTATACGAACGTCGCCAGTCACACGGACACTTACGCTCCCATCCGTTCGTCGCAGCCGTACTTCGATGTCACGGCCATCACCATGCGGCGCGATCCCATCTATCGGCATCTTCAGCCCACCCGGTGGACCGATCATCACGCCATCTGCGAATTCATCATCGCGCCCATGCTCTACGGCATGCTCAAGGGGAAAGGGTTGCCGGTGCGCGACGTGACCATTCCTCTGCATTCGGCCATCAATTGCGCCGTCATTCAAATGAGCCCGCGCAGCGAGGAGGACGTGCGCGAAGCGCTGCTGACGGCCATATCCATGCCCTATATGCCTCGGCTGACCATCGCCGTCGATGAGGACATCGACATCCACGATCCTCAGGACCTCATTTATGCCCTCTCGATTCGCGTCGATCCGGCCCGCGATCTCATCGTGTTGGACAAGGTGCGAACGTTCGAAGAAGATCCGCTGGGACATCGCATCCCGGGGATGGAGGAATCCATCGTGACGTCCATCGGGCGACTGGGCATCGATGCGACCAAGCCGCCCCCTTGTCGTCCCACCGAGCGCATTCTGTTCGAGCGACTGCGAGCCCGCGGTGAGGGGCGCGTCTTTCTGAAAGATTTCATCACCGAGGAGAAGGAGGAGAGCATCATGACGTCATCACAACCGGCACCGCATATTCATCAGGATGCCAAGGATATTCTCTCGCTGCCGCAACAGGGTATCACCCGAGTCAAGGACGGCATCTATGTCGTCTACGAACTGGCCAATGCCGGAGTCGTCATCGCCGACGAGGGCGTCGCCGTCATCGATACGACGACCTCTCCGGCGTCGGCCAAGCGCGTGGTCGATGAGATTCGCAAGATCACTGACAAACCCATTCTCTATGCCATCAACACGCATTATCACGGCGATCACAACTACGGAAATGTGGTGTTCAAAGAGTTGGGCGCCACCATCGTGGGCTCCAATAAGACGGTGGAATTGATGCGCACCCGCGAGAAGCGCGTCAAGGCATTCTACGAATCCCGCGCCCTGCCCATGGCCAATATGGTCGTGTTGCCACCAGACATGACGTTCGATGAGGAACTGGAATTGAAACTCGGCGATAAGACCCTCCATTTGAAATTCTACGGGGAAGGCGAAACCGATGACGCCGTGGCCGTGTACATTCCCGAAGAGAAAGTCCTGTTCGCCGGCGATACGGTGATCCCATTCGGATTTCCTATCTTCGGCATGCCGGTGATGAACGAAGGACTACGCGCCGAAGGCCAGTGGATTCGGACGCTGGAGAATCTGGAAGCGCTGGATATCGATATCGTCGTTCCCGGCCACGGGCGGGTCACCGATAAGTCGGTGTTGACGTGGATGAAAGATATCGCCCAGTTTTTGCTTCGCGAAGTGACGGCTCAGGTGGCCGAGGCCAAGACGCTCGATGAAACCATCGCTCACGTTCTCTCGGTGATGCCCGAGGAGTGGCGCCATCTGCCTCAGATCTGGGGTACGCCGGAGATGGGCGTGATGCGCGTCTATCATAGCCTCACCGGCTGGATGCCCTTGCGCCGCACTCCCATCGAGCCGGCGCCCGCCGATGAGCTGGAGGACGTCGTGCGTCGTGTGGGACGGTATCCCCGCGCGCTCCTGGAAGAAGCCGATAAGGCGGCGTTGGCCCAGAATTATCGCCTGGCTCACTCGCTGGCCGAGTTGGCCTGCCAGATCGAGCCTCAGAATGCCCTGGCGCACGCCATCCGCGGCGATATCCTGGCCGATTGGGGAAATTCGTTGCTCAACTTGTTCGACAAAGGAGAGTTCTTCACGCAATCGGCCAAAGCCACGGAGAAGGCCATGGACCTCGATCCAGATTGTCCCATCCCCTATTTGAACCGGGCGTTGGGAATCATCGGCACATTGCCGTTCACCGGCGCCGATCCCGCCGAGGCCATCGCGCTCATTAGAACGGCCATCGAGAAGGGATTGGAGGGGCCTCGCGTCATCAAAGCGGAACTGGGACTGGCCATGGCCTATGAAGCCCAGGGGAATCGGGAAAAAGCGCGAGAGCATTACCAGCGCGCGTTGGATCTTTTCCCCGGTCTCGACGTCGCCCGAGAGGCACTCAACCGCTTAGCCGCTTCGGCGTGACGAAGGTATGGAACGTCGGCGGAATGAAAGCCGGATGGGGGCAACACCCGGTCATCCGGGATCGGTTCGATGCTGATCGCCTGAGCGACCTGATGCGTCGGTGGGAGATCTCCTCGGCCTTGCTCGTCTCTCCGTTCAGCGCACGACGAGCGTCCGGGAGGAGAGATCCCTCGTCGCCGGGATCCGCACTCATATCGATGAGAGCGTTCACCGGCCACCTCACCTCAGGATGGAGATGATTTCGCCCGCTGAATGTATGTGATCGAAAACGACGATGATACTCGAGTGACCGCGCAGAGGCACGCAGCGCGTCGCCGATGGGCGGTGATGTCACGGCCGGACGCTCATTCTCTTTCCCATGTGGCGGTAGCAACCAAAACCATAAGGAGGTGACGCATGAAACGATGGATCATTGTGATGTGCCTGGCTGGACTGGTGTGTGCCGCCTCGGTGGGCCTCAAAGCATCGGGCCGAAAAAGGCAGGCCGATGGTATCACCCGGTTCATCGATGCGACAGCGAATATAACGCCGCCGTATGCCAATCACGCCTCTCTGTTCGACGTGTTTACATCCGGTGGTGTCTGTTTGTTCGACTATAACAATGACGGGCGCGTCGATATCTTCGTGACCAATATCGCCAGACCGACGCTCCTGCCCATCATTCTGCTCAATCCTCTCAACCCGCGCGGCGCGGGCGTGCCCAATTCGCTTTACCAGAACATGGGGGACACCGATGGAGACGGTCTTCCCAACTTCGTCGATGTGGCCGCCGAAGTAGGCGTCGCCGATATGTTCGCCAACAGCAACGGCTGTGTGGCCGCCGATTTCGATAACGATGGCGACATGGACCTCTACGTGGCCAACGGGTTCAAGGCGGTTCCCTTCAGCATGCTCGGCATTCACGTTCCCGATATCGGTCTCAACATCGGCGGCTTCCTCGATCCCGAAGGGAATCAATTCCCGCCCTTCTTCAAGTGGGACACCTCAGAAGGGCAACTGAATGGGGAATTCGTCGTCGAGATGGATCCGGCGACCGGGCGTCCACGAGGACAAGGGCGCAACACGCTCTACCGGAATATGCTGATGGAAACGGGAGAAGCGCGGTTTGTCGATATCACCGATGAGGCGGGCGATGTCGGCGGCACCCACGAACTCCCCGGCGGACGGCATTCGACCAGCGTCGTCGCCGCCGATGTCGATCGCGATGGTTATGTGGATCTCTTCGTCTGCAATTTCCTCGATCCGGACTTCTTCGCCTTCTTCCGCCAGTTGGACAAAGACGGGAATCTGGCCACCGATGGCTCCAATCTGCTCTATAACGGCGAGAAATGGAAGCTCTACCACAACAATGGCGACATGACGTTCACCGACATCACCGAAGCCGCCGGCCTGATGCCCCGGGAAGACCCGTTCATTTTCAATTTCAACGGTCAACGGCAGAGCGCCTACGATCCCAACTTGAAAGATGCCGCCGGCCATCCCGTGGGAGAGAACTGGCCTCATGCCTGGGCGGCCAGTTTCTCCGACTACGATCGGGACGGTGATCTCGATCTGTGGATTGCTCCCGATATCCCCGGTCACCTGTTCTTGTTCCGCAATGACACGACGTCCGATGGGACGGTTCGATTCACCGACGTGAGTCGCCTGGCGGGCGTGGCCATCCTCGGCGATTGGATGGGCTTCGCCATCGGCGATTTCGACGAGGATCTGGACAGCGACGCCTTCGCCTTCAATTTCGGCGGCTCCAACTACCTCAAGCCCGAGCTCAACGATCCCCAGAAGCAATTCGTCTCCGGCGCCGCCGAATATTATCGCTGGCAGATGCATGGCGGTCATCTCAACGCCGTGTTCCGGAATGACGGCCTGCGGCCCGCTATGCTGGACGGTGAGCCGACCATGGTGCCCATCTTCCCCAACATTATCAAGGCAGTGCGCATCACTCACAGCACGATTCTTCCACCGGCCACATCCATCCCGTCCAACGTCGCGCCGCCGAAATCGCCGCTGTTCGGGTTGGAACCCTTCGAATTCGGATGGGGAAGCGTGGCCTTCGATTACGATAACGATAGTCACCTGGATGTGTATTGGATCGGGAGCATCGGTCGGGGCGGCGATGGGTTCATGGGATCGCTGTTGCATAATCCCGGTCGGTTATTGAAAGGCGATGGCCGCTGGGGATTCACCGACGTGACCGTCGAAGCGCACGCCTTGGATATTTCGCAAGTCAACTATGATCGCGTCGATGCCGGCGAACCACCTGCTCCGGAAGATCGCATCAATCTGCAAATGCACGAGGATGGCAAGGGAGTGGCCACCGCCGATTTCAATAATGACGGATTCCCGGATCTGTTCCTGACCAACATCGGTGGTTTCGATTCCAATCTCCCCGATGCCGTGGTGATCGGTCCCGCTCCTCCGCCGCTCTCGCCGCTCAAGGCGTTCACTCCCGGCCCGGCCTTCCTGTTCATCAATCAGGGGAATGGGAACCACTGGTTGAAAGTGCGACTGGTCGGGGGGATGCGCCGAGGCGATGCTCCCGGTTCGGGCAAGAGCAATCGCAACGGAATTGGCGCCGTTCTCATCGCTCGATTTCGGTTGAACGGTGTGCCTACGGCCAGGATGCGGGAGGTCAGAGCGGGCACGGGATACGAGTCCATGAGTAGCCTGATCCAGCATTTTGGACTCGGCGATGCGACCGTGGTCGATGAATTGGAGATCCGGTGGCCCTCGGGAGTCGTTCAGAGACTTCGCAACATTCCCGCCGATCAAACCATCACCGTGGAAGAGGCTCGATAACCGAACGAAGGAACGCCACAGCCACGCCACTGGTGCCCCTGCGGGGTGGCCGTGCGCGGCGCACATCCGATCATGATCATCTCTTCGCCTTCCACTCCCACACGTTCTGGAGGTGAAGAGCGAATGATCCTCGGTATCCCGGGCCGACGGTGCCGGTGAGAGGAGCGCGCGTGGATGTCTGAGACCGGAACTCCGACAGTGCGCCAGCGAGTTCTAGACTATCTTCGCGACCATCACACGATGACGCTGGCCACCATCGGCCCGGATGGGCCGTGGGCGACGGGCCTGTTCTACGCCCACGATGAATTCGACGTGTATTGGCTCTCCGATCCTCGATCCCGTCATTCGCGCAATATTGCCGTCAATCCTCAAGTGGCCGTGGCCATTCACGAGGATTATCGTCGCTGGGAGGAAATTCGCGGCATCCAAATGGAGGGCGTCGCCGAACTGGTGGGACCACTGGCCGATGCCGGTCGTCCGGCCGACATCTACCTGACCAGGTATCCCTTCCTCCGCGATCCTGCGCATCTCCCTCGGCCGTTGGCCGAGGCGCTCACTCGCGCGCGGCTCTATCATTTCATGCCTCGACGTATTTATTTCATCGACAATAGCCAGGGATTCGCGTCTCGGCAGGAAGTGATGCTCCCGTCGATGGATGCCGGCCGGTGATCGCGCCGGCCGAAAGCGACGTTCTTCATTCCCGATGAATGTTGCGGGCTCGAAAGGGTGAGGAGATGGCTTCAGAGTGCGGGATATCCCCGTTGCCGCGAGAGTGTCGTTTTCGGGCTCCCACGTCGGTGAGGGCGTACTTCACTTTCTCCGTCATCCATCGATGCTGATCCGTCGCTTGAAAATGCATCTCACGGGTCTCGCTCGTGGACCGTAATCTCGCTCGGGCCGAGAGCGATGATCCGTTAACGAGCATCCGGCGAGGCGCGCTGTTTTGCCGTTTCCAATCGAGAACAACGAAGATGACAACACCAAGGTCGCTGGGACTGTGGCCATGCGTCTTCCTCATGTTTGGTCCTCAGTGGCCTTTCTGGAAGGAGGTCTGCTATGAACCAACGGGTTCTTCGTCTTTTTGTTTGGCTCAGTCTCATGGTCGTGGTCGAGAGCGTGGCCGCACAGGTCAGCGGCGCCAACATCGTCGGTCGCGTGCGCGATGAGGCGGGCGCGGCCATTGTCGGCGCCAACGTCGAGGTCGTGCAGACGGCGACCGGATTGCGCCGCGAGACGGTGACCGGAAGCGATGGCGGGTTCAGCGTCACCAACCTGCCGCCGGGACCCTATCGCGTCACCGTGCGACAAAGTGGTTTCGCCACGCAGGTTCAGGACGTCTCCCTGGTCGTCGGTCAGTCGGCTACTCTGGTGTTCACCATGAAAGTGGCCCCCGTCGAAGAGACGATCACCGTGGAAGCCGCTCCACCGTTGGTGGAGACGACGACGGCGACGCTCCATAAGGCCATCGATCAGGAACAAGTGCAAAATCTCCCCATCAACGGTCGCGATTTCACCACGCTGGCCGCGTTGATTCCTGGCGTGACCACGGGCAATCGCGCCGTCAATCAGAATTACGATCCCGTCAAGCGCCGCGTCCCGGCTATCAGCATCAATGGTCAGAGCGGGCGCAACATTAACATGCTCATCGACGGCATGGACAATACCGACATCTTCATGGGCGGGCAGAATATCATGCTGTCGCTGGAAGCGGTGCGAGAATTCGATGTCATCACTCATGACCCCAAGGCCCAGTATAGTCGGGGCATCGGTGGCGTCATCAATGTGGTCACCAAATCGGGCACCAACCACTTTCATGGTTCCGCCTTCGGGTTCTTCCGGGATGACAACCTTCAATCTAACGATGCCATCACCGAGAGCCTGGGCAAGCCCAAGCCACCCTTCGACAGTCAGCAGTTCGGCGGCACCATTGGAGGACCGCTCAAGAAGGATCGCGCCTTCTTCTTCTTCAGCTATGAGCGCCAGCAGGAGGATCGCTCGCGAGTGTTCAACAGCGGCGGCGCCTTTCCCGAACTCGATGGGACGGTCACGCCCCAGCCCTTCCGCCAGAATATGTATCTGGTGAGGGTGGATGGGCGAGTGAGCGATGCCCATTCGGTGTTCGTTCGCTATGCCGAGCAGGATAACAAGACGTTGAATCTGTTCTTCAGCGATAACGATGCGCCCGACTCCTCCGCCGACGAATTCAATAAGCTCCACGACGTCACCGCCGGCTGGTCGGCACTCATCGGCTCCAATCGGGTCAACGACTTTCGATTCCATTACCAGTGGTTCGAGAATCTGCTCCAGAACAAAGTCAGTTCGTTGGAGGTGCCCACGCTCATCTTTCCCGCGGCGACCTTCGGCGCGAGCCAGGCGGGCACTCAGAATCCCAAGGAGATCACCTATCAGATTCGCGACGATTTTTCCTGGACCATTGGACGGCACAACCTGCGATTTGGCGGGAGTCTCATCATTCAACCGGAGATCGGCATCAAAGGAGATTTTCGCCACAACCGCTTCCTGTTCGCCAACAACGATTACGATCCGGCGACCAACACCATCGGTCCGACCAACCAGGTGTTGAATTACCGGTCCTGGAGCTCGCCTCGGTTCGACATCGTCAATAAGACGCTGCGGCACTATGGACTGTACATCCAGGATGACATCCGGCTGGGACGGGTGAACATCTCGGCCGGACTGCGCTACGACTTCGTGCAGAACCTCTTCTACAATCGCGGCACGCTCGCCGAGCAGATCGTGCGGGAGAACGTCGGCAAGGTACCCGGTGGACCCAAGCGCTCTGAACCTCAAGATGACAAGGACAACATCGCCCCGCGCATCGGCGTGGCCATCGATTTGACCGGAGATGGTCGGGCCGTGCTGCGCGCCGGTTACGCCCGACTCTACGATCCCTCGTCGATTCTGGCCAGCACGTTGTTCGCCGATCTGGAAGTGCCCCAGCGGGATGGCAGTCCACCGTTCAATTTCGTGTTCGTGCCCGGCTCGCTCTTGGACGTGTTCGGCATCGTGCCCGGAGAGATCTTCGACGCCAGCACGCTGCCGTTCAGCTTCCCCATCGGCTTTGTCAATTCGCCGGATATGAAGGTCGCCCACGCCGATCAGGTGAATGTGGGTTTCTCCTACGAGATCGCTTCGGGACCCGCCGCCGGCCTCACCTTCGATGTCGATTTCGCCTATTCGCGCACGCGAGAACTCACTCAGGGGCGCAACTTGAATTTCTGCCTCAATCCCGACTGTACCGAAGTCAATTTCCC